>JACQUW010000208.1 GCA_016210115.1 Deltaproteobacteria bacterium
CTTTAGCGTGCCCCAAAAATAGCCCCCGATTTCTCGGGGGCTTAGAAATGGAGCGGGTGATGGGGATCGAACCCACGACCTTATGCTTGGCAAGCATACGCTCTAGCCAGCTGAGCTACACCCGCAATGCTCTATTCAGTACCTTAAAGCGGTGATTTTGTCAATTTTGAAGTGGCTCGAGGCACTGACTTACTGCCTCAGACCGGAAGGTTTTCCCCGGCGGAACCACACGTTCGACAGAAAGCATTTTGAGCTCCTCTCCTGTGCTTACTCCAGCCGGAACTCGGCCCTCAAACTTTCTAAACTGTCAAAATTGGCCAGAGTTCGAAGCGAGGCGAAAGTTGGAAAAATCATGGGAACTCTGCCTTCCTGAATCAGTTTTAGCGACTGCTCCGGGGTAACCCATAAACTGTGGGTTACCTCGGGTGAGGTTAGGGCCGGACTCTGATCAGCGGGCAAACGGGCGAGGAAGAATCGGGCATTGAAGCGCATCGGAAATTCCTCAGGAGTTAGCCAGTGCGAAAAATAGCTCAGCCGCGCCGTGTCGCAGAGCAGATCCTCTGATTCGAGAATCGATTGGAAATCGGTAAGTCCCTGCGCCAGAGCTTCACGCTTGGCGGCAATTCCGGCTGCTCGCCCGCTCTCTTTCATCTGGATAGGCCGGCCCTCACTTGTAACGCAGAGGAGAATCCCTACCTCCTCAAAAAGCTCGCGAATGGCGGCTACCCAATGGCCCAAAGAGAACTCAGGGCCAAGATCCATACCCAGGATTCTTTGCGCCGCCTCCGGAGACAGGCCATTGCAGCGCTTTAACATAGGCTCTGTCCAATCCTCTTTTCTGACGGTACCGCCGGGAAAAACGTACATGCCTCCCAAAAAATCCATTTTCGGTGGGCGCCGGGTCAACAAAACCTCGAACGCCTCGCTCACGCCCTGCCGTACCAGGATGACTGTTGCGGCGTTTCTGGGCGATCGCCTATCGGTCATATCGTCTCCAGCGTCAACGGAGGGCCAAAGTCTCCGCGGCAGGGAGAAATATCCGCATAGTAGTTGTAGAAGCGCTTTTTTGTCCCGGAGTAGACGATCACAGAGGAAGAAACAGTGCCATGGAGCGGGCCATGGACGCAGATCGAGTCCTTCGGGTCGTTCAAATCTAGAGCCGGAGAATGATCGCTCAAGACGCTCTTCAGGGCTGGTATCCAGCCCCCGGGTTTATCCTTAGCGCCGCGAAGTTGATCCTGCAGGCGCGAGAAGAGAGCAAAGGCGCGATCCAACTTCTCGGTTTGTCTTTGAAAAACAGTCCCGTTACTCAGCACATAAAGTCCTTTTTCTAATCTTACGGACGAGATTCGGTCTTCGACGTTGAAGGCCACGTAAGCTTCGCACTCGCTTGCCACAAGCAGGTTGAAAGGTCGATAGAGAGCGCTTTCTTGATGGTCAAGGCGATCCAGCGCCTGCGCGAGGTCGCGGGATTTCAACAGATCCAGACAGAGCAATCCGCGGGATCTCGCCCTGATGTCCCGCTGGTCGAACTCTTCCGCGGATCTGCGATTCAATATTCCAGCTACTAGGCCGCATTCGCTGACGCCAAGCCATGTGCCTCCAGCCAAGAGGTCTTTTCCGGCGACGACAAGGGGACTTTCCGATAGGACCTGGGGAGCCGCTGAGGGACGGCTGAAAAATTCGTCCCGATTCGCGGCAACTACAAGAGGAAACTCGTCAAAAACCTGAAAATAGAGAGCCAGCGTGCACACTTTATTCTTCTCTATAGAAAGAACAAGTCGGGCGCAACCCATTCCAAACAGGTCGCCGGAGAACCTTTTTAGCCAGTAGATGAAAGGCAACGGAACGGCGTCGTTGCGACCGCATTTCCGTATGGACTCTGACCGGGAGGCAAGCCGGCTGCTGCCAGGACCCGATCATAGAAACGCCGGTCGCAAGCACAACGGTTGAAAACGCACAATTGCCACGTTATTTTATGTTTAATTTATACGACTGCACCTTTTTTCGGGTAAAATATGTTTCGATCTCCGGATGACGTTTTGAGGCGACTCGCTGAGCACAGCTACATTTGCGATCGAAACCTGGCGACCGTCGTCTATCTGGCGTCAGCGCTCGGCAAGCCGGTTCTTGTGGAAGGGCCCGCGGGAGTGGGGAAAACGGAATTGGCGAAGGTGCTGGCGGCCTCTCTCGACGTAGAACTTATTCGGCTCCAGTGTTATGAGGGACTCGATGAAGCAAAAGCTCTCTATGAATGGGAATATGCGAAGCAGCTCCTTTACACGCAGATTCTGAAGGATAAGATCGGGGAGGTGGTGCGCGGAGCTCAGACCCTGCGCCAGGCAGTCGATTGCATCGCCAAAGAGGACGGAGTTTTCTTCTCAGAAAAGTTTTTGCTGCCCCGGCCTTTGCTCCGCGCGATCTTGTCGCCGCAACCGACCGTTTTACTGATCGATGAGGTAGACAAATCCGATACCGAGTTCGAGGCTTTTCTTCTGGAAGTGCTCAGCGACTTTCAGATCACGGTGCCTGAGCTTGGGACTCTGAAAGCCGCTCACATTCCGTTTGTGGTTCTGACCAGCAACAACAGCCGGGAAATGTCAGATGCCCTGAAGCGTCGATGTCTTCATCTGTTCTTGAATTTTCCGGACCCAAAAAGAGAGTTGGAAATCATCAATCTGAAGGTCCCGGGAGTAGGGGAGAAGCTCGCCGGCGAAGTCGTTCACCTGCTGCAGCGGCTCCGCGGGTTAGATCTGAGAAAAAAGCCCAGTATCAGCGAAACGCTCGACTGGGTGAGGGCTTTAACACTCCTCAACGTTCAAAAGCTCGACAACGAGTTGGTCGAAGAGACCCTTTCCTCGCTCATCAAATATGAATCCGACCTCCGCAAGGCCCAGGAGGAAATAAAAACTTACCTCACGGAGCAAAAGAAGCTGCGCGGCGGCGCGCAGGCGGACAAGGATTTTTTACACTAAAACGAAGATAATCACGCATTCGTCATGGAAGACCGAATCGTCGAGTTTTCGGACATGCTGCGCCAAAACGGGCTCCGTGTATCTTTATCCGAAAACGTGGATGCCATCCGCGCCGTGGAGCTTATCGGAATCGAGAATCCGTCCTTTTTCAAGGACACGCTTCGGACCACATTGATCAAGCGATCCCTCGACGTCCAGACATTCGACGAGCTTTTTGATATCTTCTTCTACGGTCTTCGGGACTCGCTGAAAGATTCCGAGCGCCGTCTCATCGACCAGATGGGGCTCTCGGTTCTGGAATTGCAGCGGTTTCTCGACGAGATCCGCAACTGGCTGAATCGCGCTGAGAACGAGCTTTCACCTCTGGCCCGGGCTCTCCTCTCCGGTGATAAAGGCCGGCTGGAGCGCCTCTTGCGCGACGCCTTAAGGCGGGCCCGCTTCGGCCGTCTTCAGGAGGGGCCGCAGGCCGGCGGATTGTCTCACAGAATTGCGGCGACGATTGCGTTTGGGGCGTTGGAGGAAGAGCTCGAGGACCTCAAGAAGTCGCTTGAAGGTTTGGGCATGGACCCGGAAGCTCTGGCAAAGCTTTCCCGTTACGTGGAATTGAAACTCAAAGAGCTTTCCCAGTCGATTCAAAATCTGGTGCAGCAAGAACTCAGGAAGACGGAGCGCAACCTTCGGCAACGCGATCGCGAGGAGTACTTGTTCGAAAAGAGCTTCTCTTATTATACCGAGCAGGATATTCGGCGAATGAGAGAGGTGGTCGTGAAACTGGCGCGGCGCTTCAAGAATCTTCTCTCGGCCAGGCGGAGGAGGGCGCGCAAGGGACGATTCGATGTCCAGGCGACCTTGCGGCAGAACCTCCAGTATGGAGGCGTGCCCTTCCGAGTCCAGCTCGAGAAGCGGAGAAAGGAAAAACCGCAAGTTATTATTCTATGCGACATTTCCGATTCGGTCCTCAATGCTTCCCGGTTTATGTTGCAGTTTGTTTATTCAATGCAGGAGCTTTACAGCAAGGTGCGAAGTTTTGTCTTCGTAAGCGATCTCGGAGAGGTTACCCGCCTTTTTGAGGAGAACGAAGTTGGTGACGCCGTTGAGATGGCGCTCAAAGGCGATGTGGTCGACGTATACAGCCACTCTAATTTTGGTCGCGCGTTTCAGCTTTTCTACAGAAGATATCAAGCCGCGGTGACCGGAAAGACGACTTTTCTCATCATTGGGGACGGGCGGAACAATTACAATCTGCCGAACGACTGGGTACTCAAGGAAATTCGGCAAAAAGCGAAGAGGCTCATCTGGCTTAATCCTGAGAGCCGGCTAACCTGGGGAGTCGGAGACAGCGAGATGCCGCGCTACCTTCCATATTGCCACATCGTGGAGGAATGCAGGAACATCCGGCAACTTTACAAGGTCATCGATCAGATCGTTGCATGAAGCGGCTTTACATTCAGACCTACGGCTGCCAGATGAACGAGCGTGACTCGGAGCGCATCGCCCACGTCATGAAAAGCATGGATTATTGCCTCACCGACCGGATCGAGGAGGCGGACCTCGTTTTCCTCAACACCTGCAGTGTCCGCGATAAGGCGGAACAAAAGGTCTATAGCGCTCTGGGTCGTTGGCGAGAGCTCAAGCAAAAACGAGAAGGGGTGGTCGTGGGGGTCGGAGGTTGCGTCGCCCAGCAGGAAGGCAGCGATCTCCTGCGTCGCGTTCCGCACCTCGATCTGGTCTTTGGGACTCAGAGCATCCCGGAGCTTCCCCGGATGGTGAAGGAGGTGGAATCGCAGAAGAAGCGTTCCGTCGTGATCGGATTCCAGCGGGACGCGTCCTATATGGAAGATGTCGAGCCGAGGGTCGAGGTGAACGGGCCCAAGGCAATGGTCACAATCATGCAGGGATGCAACAAGGTCTGCAGTTTCTGCATTGTCCCGTACGTGCGGGGCAGAGAGATCAGCCGGTCCAGCGAAAGCATTATCCAGGAAATCAGGAGTCTTGTCCGCCAGGGAGTGACAGAGGTGGTGCTTCTTGGGCAGAATGTGAACTCATACGGAAAGACATCGCCGGGCGAATTAACTTTTCCGCAGCTGCTGGACAAGATCAACGACATCGAAGCGCTCCGCAGGATTCGCTTTATGACCTCTCACCCCCAGGATCTTTCTGTGCAATTGGTGGAGGCGTTTGCGAAGCTGGAAAGGCTCTGCGAGCATCTACACCTTCCTGTGCAATCGGGGGCGGATGCCGTGCTCGAGAGGATGCGCCGAAATTATAGGCGTGAAGAGTACTTGAGAAAAATCGCGCGCCTGCGCGCTTGCCGCCCGGATATCGCCCTCAGCACCGACATCATCGTCGGTTTTCCTGGCGAAACGGAAGAGGAGTTTGAACAAACCCTGGAAATCCTCCAGGAAGTAGAGTATGATGAAATCTTCGCTTTCAAGTATTCACCGCGGCCTCACACCGCGGCGGCGAAATTGTACCGCGATGACGTATGTGATGCAGTCAAGAAAGAACGCTTGGAGCAAGTTTTGAGACTGCAAAACGAACTGTCGTTGAGAAAGAATTTGCAGAAGCTGGGGGCCGTGGAAGAGGTCCTGGTGGAGGGGCCGTCGCGGCATCGAAAGGGCCAGCTGATGGGACGTACCAGAACGAACAGGATCGTCAACTTCCTCGGGGAGGATAGTATGATTGGGCGGTTCGTTTCTGTAGCTGTCGTTGGCGCCTCGCCGAACTCTTTGATTGCCGAGGTGTTGTCCGAGGAAAACGTCTCTGAGATGATCGATTCAAGGGGGATCGCATGACAAGAAAAGAGGATTCCATTCAGATGGCGGTTGGCGGGTTGACCCTGGACCCTGTCACCAAAACTCCGATTGTCATTTTGAAGGATACGGATAATAAATTGAACCTGCCAATCTGGATTGGGCTTCTGGAAGCCACTGCGATGGCAACGGAGATCGAAGGAATCAAGATGGCTCGCCCAATGACTCATGACTTGCTCAAAAATATTCTCGGCGAAGTGGGCGGATCCGTGACTTCAGTGGAAATCACGGAGCTGAAGGAGAACACCTATTACGCGCTCATCTACCTCAATGTCGGAGGGCGCAAAATGACGATTGACTCCCGTCCCAGTGACGCCATCGCGCTTGCGCTGCGCACTAAAAGCCCGATTTATGTGGCCAAGGCCGTCCTGGAAGCGTCGAGTATTCTCCAGCAAGGCGAAGAAGAAAAAGAGCCTGTTTTTGCGAATGTCTCGAAAGAGAAATGGGCCGAGCTTCTGGAAAAAATGTCTCCCGAGGACTTTAAATACAAGATGTAGCGCCTAGCTGCGCGCGGCTTTGTCAAACCCAATCCTTCTTCAGCATTGGCACCCATCCGTGATTCTGCTTCCAAGATAAGAGATCAATGGTTCGTTCAGCCAAACGGATTACGCGTAAGGACATCCGACAGCCAGATCAATTTGTGACTCTGGCCGGCCAGGCTTACCGCATCTGTTTCGAGCAATACAGGAACACCTCGCTTGGTGTAGTGGCGTTCCTCTTTGCCGTACTCCTTGCCTGGTGGGGTTGGGGCCTTTACACGGAAAACCAGGCTGTGCTCGCGGCCCAAGCGTACAGCCGCGCGCTCGCTCTGCACCAGAGCCGGCGATATACGGAAGCTCTCGAAGCTTTCAAGCAACTCGACAACTATCATTCGCAAATCTACCAAAGACTCGGTCTTCTCTATCGGGCCAACATTTACGTCACTCTGAACGATAATGCCAAAGCTTTTACCACTGCTGAAGAACTGTTGCGGCGGGAAAAGGAGCCGGTAAACAGACAGCTCGGCTATATCACGCTGGCGCACGCCCAGGAGAATCAAAAGCGCTGGCGCGAAGCCCTTGCCAGCTTCACTGAGGCCGAAAAGCTTCAGGGTCCTTTGAAGGAAGAAGCGCTTCTCGGAAAGGCACGCTGCAGTATCGAACTCCAGAACTTCAAGGAAGCCCTGAACGCATACCGCCAACATGCCTCGACTTATCCCACCTCGGAGCGAAGCACTGAAGTAAGCCTCCGAATCCAGGATCTCGAAGCGAAGCTCAAGCAATCCGCGGGATCAAAGTAGAAAACGGATTGTATCCAAGAGGCTTCCTTTAGAGAAGCTCCATCGGTACGCCATTTGCGAACCTTTCTGAACCGTCATCCTGAGCGAAGCGAAGAATCTCGCGTTTGTTCAGCCCGGATTTTGTGAAGAGTCTCAGCGGCAAAGTTTAAGAGACTCTTCGGCCCAAGGATCGAGGACGACACTAAAAAAGAAGAGCGACTCAAAAACAGGCGGCTGGATGAGCCAAGCGCTTCGCCTGGAAATTTCCGGATTTAATCGGGGATCACTCGTTTTCAGGGTTAGAGTCGCTGGAGTCGCCCGTTTCGCCACTCTGGTAACAGAACTCACAGATCTCGTGCCGAGGAGGCGTCGTGAACGCGTCCATATATTCAGCCTCCGGCCAGTCCGGGCACTTTGGGGATGAATGCCAATATTCGAATCGTCCTGGGCGTTTGCGGTATTTCCGATCCATATGCTCTCGGGCATATACCAGCCGAAAAGCCGGCAATCAATCGGGTAAATACCTGATCATCGGGCGGTGTGTTTGGGGCGGTGTTAACTTCGCATCGCGGGTACGGAACTAAAACGTCCGATGGCGCCGTTTGTATGTATAGCAAGCGAAGCAAGGCAAAACTGTTCGCGGCAACAATTTCTCAGGGAATGAAGCTCAAGACGAAAGTAGTTTCTAGAGGGCTGTTCAACGCTGTTCCGTGAAAAGACTTGTGCTGTGAAATCATTACCTAGCGCTGGCTTCCTTCCATGGATTTCGAATAACGAGCGAAAGATCAGTTAGAGCCGTAACGTCTGATAAGATATATTATGTAAACTTTCATTTATCCAGCAAATCGGGGGGGCCTGGGCCTTTGACATGCCCTACTCGTTTGGCGTATGGTCGCTTCGGCTAGGGTTTTTAGCCCGACCTGGGAGTACCGGGGTTTCCGAGGAACCCTATGAGAAAACCAGGCGTCTTCGTATCTCACCGAGGGTTGGCGATCAGAGACCAGCCCGAGTCATCCCGCTTGCGTTCACCCTAAGCCCTGCGGGTCGCCGGGTCCGGGACCGGCGAATCTCTTAAGCGAGGTTCGTTGTGTCGCGGCGGGATCGAGTTGCTTCCACGCAAAATCAGGATTCTCCGGAACCGGCTTCGGTGCCGGGCCGGAAGATCACCCTTCTCAAAACTTCCTTTTGGTCTACCGGAAAATCGAGAGATAGCCTTGTTCATCACCGTGAGAGCCTAACCCGGAGGGTTGAATCTCTCGAAGCGGAGATTGAGCGGCTTAAAGAAGTCGTCCGTTTCAAAAACGGGGTACTGCAAGATGAGGTTGAATTTCCGGAAGAGTTCCTTCGTGGGCCTCATTCCGTAACCTATCAGGCTCTGTGTCGGCGGATCTCGCGCTTGAAAGGCGCTATTCAGCGTTTGCAAGGGGGCTTCTAGTGAATTGGAGGTTGTGGCGGTGGATGCGGAGCGGCGGAGGCCAGAGAAATTTTCGGGAATAACTTTTAGTCGGGTCATTGTTTTTCCTGATGGCGATATTCAGGTAAGCGGTAGTCATTGCCCGCCACCTGGCAAACGCGGCCGGCCTCGGGCAACTCCGGAGGAACTCGCGAAGAAAGCAAATGATCGGGCACGGCGTGAGATCAGGACCGTCTCCAAGTATTTTGGACTCTGTTATCTCTGGACTCTCACCTATCGCGGGCCTCGCAGAGATCGCAAGGCGTGTTTTCAAGATGTGACTCAATGGCTGCGGCTGGTTCGGCGTGTGTATCCGGAGTTCAAGTGTCTGGGTGCTTTCGAGCTCCACCAGGGCGGCGGCGTGAATGACGGCGGAATCCACGTTCACCTGGGCGTGAATGAGTTTTACGATGTGAGTTTCCTCCGGCGGTGTTGGTGGTCGGTAGTTGGAGAGAAGCAAGGCAACGTGCAAGTTGAGGGACCGAATCAGTGTGGCTATGGAGGAAGATCGAGCCCGCGGGATGTCGCTCGGTATCTGTGTAAATACATCAGCAAAGAGTTTGAGGGCTCTACCCGGCTTGCTGGTGAACATCGCTATTTTAGATCTCGAGGTATCGAGGTTCCGACTGAGCGGAAGATTTTCTTTGGCTGTAATTTCACTGAGCATGAGTTCGCGTTACTGGAGTGGATGAAGACCCGGACGGACAAGAAGATTTCCATCTGGCGATCGGAGAATGGTTTGCAATTCATGTTCTGCACGTTTCCTTAGTTCCAGGCGTGGAGAGTGAAAACGGGGGTCGAGATCGTGCGTTTAAAGGAATCCTAGAGCGAAATTTTTTTCGAGGGGGTGCGGGATGAGTAATTTTCTGAGAAACGTCAGCAAGCGGAGCAAGCGCCGGGGCCTGGATGAGTTCACGGCCATTGCTGAGAGAATTATCCAGGATCACGAAGGACCGGGCCACGATCTGCGGGAAGAGATCGACCCGGAGACCGGTGACAAGCTCGTGAGCTGTGATGCCTGTAAGCAGGTCCTATGTCTTACGTCGGCGAATTTTCCTGAGTGCCCTGAAATCGAAGATTGATTCCGGCTGGATGGCCGGCCGGGTCGAAGTCAAAAGTTGGACAGCTCTCAGGCGTACAACAGTCTTCCCTTGGGCTCGGGAATCGGCCGGTTCAGTTCCTTTGCGGTATCAATCCATTCCTGGATTACTAACTCGACGTTGGCCAAAGCTTGGCGGTAGGTTGGTCCATCCGCGGCGCAACCCGGGAGCTCGGGCACCTCGGCAATATAGGATTGGTCCTCCTCGCTCCAGTAGATGATCACTTCGTATTTCCACTTACTTTTCATCTTTTCCTCCGGCCAGGCGATATTTCAGGAGCACTCCACGCACCTGCTTCACCTGGTATGGCTTTGCCTGGTGACCCTTGGGTTGCAGGTTTAGGATTTCATCAACGCCTTCCTTGGTGAAGATGTGGTGATCCCCTCGTATCCGTTCATCAAACCCCAAATTCCGCAGCAAACGGCGGACTTGCTGAAACGGAATGTTTGCGTCAGACGTTCCGCGCAAGATGCGAGCGAGCAGTTGCTGATATCTGACCACAGTACGGTTTTATACACCATTTGCGGCGTCATGCCCAATGAGCCGGGATCGCAGCCCAACCAGAAGGCCACGGCGCAGGGTGGCGCGAGGGTCTCGCGCAACCGTGCGCCAAGGGAAAACAAACGTTCAGCCGTCGCGCCTTCTTCAATGCAGGCCAGCGAAGCTGAGGCCAGCATAACCAGAACTGCCACGGCTCATAGCCAGGCCAGGTGGCCGCCGCCGTTAGCTGCGTTGGCCGTCGATGGCGGGACACGTTGAACCTGCCCTGCCGATTCTGTATACGTGACGGCGGACAGGAAGCACGGTCCACAACAACGCCCCAAGGACACACCAAAGCCCCTTGGATGCCTCGCCACTGCCAGCCACAGAGCGAGGCGTTGTTGTTTTCGGAGCAGGCAAAACTTTTTCTAGACAGCAAAATATAGGCTGTGGTATATAGTAGCAACGCTAGCAGTGACAGGCGCGGAGGGTCATCCGGGTGGGCGTGTCCCCTTCTTTAATCTTGACATACGAACGTTTTTCAACCGGTCAGTGTGCTCTGCTCGTTTTCTCGCGTGACACGCATGAATGAGATTCACAAAACTCTGCCCTATAGGGAAACTTACGAGTTTGTCTTGTCACATGTTAAGGGTCGCCTATTTCACTTCACGACCTACGACAATTATCAAGGTATTCTAAAATCGGGCGCAATAGAGCCAAATCGGGATGGGACACGGAGAGGTCACTGTACTAGACCCGAAAGCTATGGCTTTAAGAATCGACTTATCTCTTTGTTTGATTTCCGCATGGCCGACAAGACCGCGATCGAGCGTACCGGAGAAAATTACCCCTTTTGGGTAAGCCGCCACACTTGCAGGTCGGTCCATTTGTTGCTGGACGAGCAACGGCTTAAAGGGAAGCTGATACCGAATAACGTGCGGAAAGAGCCATGGGCCGATTATATTCCAGGTACAGAGTGCTGGTATCCTGAAGACATTCCCATTGTGTGGATTCCAACCGCGCTCGTTGTGACTGTGAGTAAGATCGCCGACGGAATATGAGAAGTCATTCAAGCGGGCCAAAACGAGCACCCATTCAAGGCGGAAAGAGGCGGATAACATGGCACATGATATATTATGTAAACTTTCGGTTATCCCTCTTAATCCTCAAATTGCTGGTCGATGAGACCCCTTACCCCTACCCCTTTTTTCAGCCGGTATCTGCCGTGACCGCAGCCTTCTGGGCAGACTGAAGGTGAATGTATTTCTCGAAGCGGGTCCTTGGTGGTATTCGCGCACAAGAATTCCCGAAGGCCAGGGCATCGCCTAAGCGTACAATAGCCGCCCTTTCGGCTCGAGAATCAGCCGGTTCAGTTCCTTTGCGGTATCAACCCATTCCTGGATTACTACCTCGACGTTGGCCAAGGCTTGACGATAAGTTGGTCCATCAGCGGCGCAACCGGGGAGCTCGGGCACCTCGGCAATATACGATTGGTCTTCCTCGCTCCAGTAGATGCTCACTTCGTATTTCCACTTACTCTTCATTTTGGCCTCCGGCCAGGCGATATCCCACAAGCACTCCACGCACCTGCTACACCTGATTCGGCTTTGCCTGGTTTCCGTTGGTTTGCAGCTGCAGGTTCGTTAACGCCGTGATTCGTGATGCCTTGAATCGTTGCATTACCAGGACTAGGATAGTGCCATGCTAGATTGGTCATCTTGTCCAGCGGTTGAGCGTGATCCACAGCGGGTAAGCGGCGCATGGGTATTTCGTGGCACGCGTGTTCCGGTCACAGCTCTCTTTGAGAACCTCGAAGATGGGGTCCAGATCACACAGTTTGTCGAGTGGTTTCCGGGCGTTACCATCGAACAGGTACGTGCGGTTCTCGACCATGCAGCAAAGAGCTTGGCTGTGGCCAAGGTCGCCTGAGTGCGCATTCTCTTCGATCAGGGAACGCCAGTACCCCTGCGTGCGCTTCTAAGTCCTCATCAAGTCGAGACTGCCTTTGAGCGGGGCTGGAGTCTTTTGAGGAACAGCGACTTGCTGGCCGCGGCAGAGCAAGAGGGCTTTGAGGTTTTTGTTACGACGGACAAGAACCTTCGCAATGAGCAAAACCTCGCTCGCCTGAGAATCGCCATCGTCGTGCTCTCATCTACCAGTTGGCCTCGCATTCAAAAGGCTGTTGCGGTAGTCAAACAAACCATCGATGCCGCCTTGCCGGGGAGCCTGCAGGAAGTCGAGGTTCCATAAGATCACGTAACGTTTAGATGCCCTGGCGCAGGCGTGCGTGAGCGAATGCGGTTCGCGCGCGCGCGCCGATGGCACAGCCGGTAGCCGCAGCGCCTTCTTCGATGCGGGCCGTAAGCGAGCATAGGCCGGCATAGCCAGAACTGCCACGGCTCCCAGCAAGGGCCAGGTCGCCGCCGCCCTTAACTGCTTGGCGGAACTGTGGGGACGTGCCGTTGACGATGCATCCTTCGCCGTGTATACATGGCGCTGGACTGGAGCCACCGTCCGCAACAACCCCCAAGGACACACCAAAAATGAATTCACGGGACTCCGGCGCCCACGAAGAATTCCGCCATTCCGCACGAGGAGATTCAGAAACCCAAACCTGAGCATCTCCACATTTTTCACTTTAGCAGCTCTCCCTTTTTCTCACCGACCCTCTCAAGCGAAATACCCTTTTCCAAGTCCGAAGCTCTTATACAACATCTCCTTCGAATCGAGGTCTTCCATTTGGATCTAAATTGGCATGGTCGTTTTTATGTTTTGGTGGGCGTTAGCACTCGTTGTAGCATTGATTCCCATTGCGATTATCGGGTTCGTGATTTGTGCTATAGTGGTGTTTAGGGTTGAGGGGGAGTTGGGGAAACGAACAGGGCCTAAGTAAGGAGCCTTGATTGGTCGCGCTGTAAAAGAGCTGATAACATGGGTTGCACAAGCTTTTCATAGGTTTCAGGATTCTGACCAACTCATGAACCCAAGGCCGGAAAAGCAAGAGCTCGCATCCAGCGGCGGCACGCCTGGATGCGAGCTCTCAAGCTCTTGATCTATGGTCGGAGATTTTTGTCGATGCCTACCAGTGCCACACTTGTTCGTGTTGGTCTATGAGTGAGACGATCTCGTTCCGCGAGACTTTCTTAAGGCCTGAGATCATATCCTTGTCAGAAAGGCCGCGCTCTTGCGCGTCCTCTTGGACGAGGTAGATCGGGATTCCTTTCGCGATCATTTTTTCGACGTCTTTGTCGATTTCAGGCGGATGCGTCATTTTCGTTTCGCCGAAAGCGAGACCTGAGGCATCCTGCCCGCGGGAGGCGTAATTTACAGCGTTGGCCCTGAGCAGTACGGAGATGTCGGCGCCGGCGTTTTTGAGCATATGCGTTAACCACAGGACGGTATCATCCTGTTCTTCAATGGTTCCTCGATAAGCCGTTTCTACGATATTCAGAATCCTTGGCATGACTCCCTCCTTCACTACTTGGTCGGAATGACCAGAGTCGCGTCGCTCGCTGTAGACGCGTCCAGGAAATCCTTAGGGCCGCCGCGCCTCGGTCCCTCGATCCAGTCTCCAGCCCCACGCTCATCGACGCACAGGCCACAGTTGACCCAATCGAGTTTGGCGCCGTTCTGCTTCGATAGGTTGAAAAGCGAGGCTACCCAATCTTTGGTTGTCGGGTGCTGCTCCTCCTCGACCGACGTTCCCTTCACCGGGTTCGGATGAGGCTGCTGCGCCTTCATCGTGAGATTTACCGCGCCTTCATACGCAAATACATTGACACTGTGGCCCTTTTTCAGTGCTGCATCGATTATGCGCAAAGCGGTCGTTGAGTTCGCGGATTCATAAGGTGCATCCATAATTGCTACGGTCAGGGTCTTTTTTGAATTTGAAGCCATAAAAACCTCCTGTTAATGCCAGATGGTTTTCGTGCCTGGAGCGACCATCAAGTCAACAACTCGATCCATATCAACCGGCTCAACCCCGTCTGCGACGTTGCTGATCGCTCGCTCCTTCAGCGAAAATCTGTCCGCCATCACCTTCACCTTGCCATTCGCCAACCGGGTGATGAGCTCGCTATACTTTGATCCCTTCCTCGCGGGGAGAACACCATTCTGAACCAGGAAAAGGACGGTCTCATGACCGTTGTTGGAAATTCCCTGAACCAGCTCAGAAAAATATTCGGAATCCTGGCTGTCGAAAGGATCTCTCGATTCGATCATAAGATACTTGGCCATTTTGGTTGCCTCCTTTCGAAGACAAGCTTATGCGCCATTAAAACTTTGTCAATACTGCAAACGGGTAATCGCGTTTGTGGGAATGAATCAGTCGCACTCTAGAAATAGCGCCAGAGCCACCATTTCTCGAAACCGACCTTGGCCCAGTAGATGAGCCGGGAGGGACCCCATGTCCGGGGCTCAGTGACACCGAACGGCGGCCAACCAGTGGGATACGTCGTGCGGTTTGCGGCGGCGCGCCCGGCGCCGTAAGCGAGAAGTCATATCGTGTGAAGCCACAGATTAACCGGCTGTCCCCTCCCGGTGATCTCCACAGCCAGATTGTGCGCGAGGACGTCCGCCTCCTGGTGGGCGACACCGCCCGCTTTTGAAGCAGGCATGTCGGCGCAGTCGCCGATCGCGTAAACATTATTCCACTTTGTCTTGAGTGTGTTGTAATCGACTCGAATGCCTGTTTCCGCATCCGCCAGCCCGCTGTCCAGTAGCACCTGAGCCGGCCGGTGCGGCGGCACCATAACAAGAAGATCATAGGAGAGCTTGTACCCGTACAGGCCCGTTACGGCTTTGCGTTCGGGATCGATGGACCGGACAACGAATTCGTAATTTTGCTTTATGTTTCGTCGCTTGCTCTCCGCATCCATCCAGACCACCGGGTCGTGCGCTTCACCGGTAGGCTCAGGCTCGCGCGTGAAGAATTCGATCTCTACTCGTTCGCGGATGCCCCGCTGTGTGAAATAGCCGTCCAGCATCCACGTCGCTTCGTAGGGCGCAGGGGGGCAACGATAAGGGCCCAGCGGTATGCCCACGACCACACGCCCGCCTTCAAACGCCGTGAGCGCTTTATGCAGCCGAACGGCGGTTTCCATTTCCCAAGGGTGAAGCGAAGCTTCGGCAAATCCCGGAACAAGATCGGGCCTGGTCTGCAGGCCGAGCGCGGTGATCAGGTAGTCATATCCGATCTTCTCTTTCCGAAGCGTCACTTCCTGGCGCACCGGATCGATGCCGACAACTTCATCCTGAATGACTTTTACGTTGCGCTTTGCGAGATGGCTGAGACTGCGGCTGATGTCTTCGGGCTGGCGCCTGCCGACCATGACAAACAGAAAAGCCGGCATGAAGACGTGATGAGAACGCCGGTCGACCAGGATCACCTCGTGCCTTGCGCCCAACAGGCGTCCGAGATTGGTCGCCGCCACAACACCCCCACAGCCACCACCCAAAATAATAATTCGCTTCCGCCCGTTCGCGCCGCCCACGTTGTCCTCTTCTATTTCTCTTTCAACCTCTGGCGCGACCTGAGGCGAAGTCCCTGAAGGTCCCTGAGCCGCAACTCGCGCCACATTCGCTGCTCCGATTTTCCGTCCCGGGTCAGCTCCCTCTCAAATTGAGACGTTACACGAAGTAGCCAGAGCAGCAATTTGTCCGAAAGATGCTTGATCTCTTCGCTAATCTTTACACGAGCCGCTCTAACCGACAAGAGAATCAAAACAATCAACAGCAACAGGATCAGAATTGGACCCATAGTTTCTCCGCGTGGCGTAACCGGAATGAGCCGGACTCATTTCAATAGCTGAGGACCCGCCGGGGTCAACGAAGGAAGGTGTCCTCCTGAGCCAGCGTCAATGCCGCGTCTTTGAGCGCTTGTGGATTGGGACCCGCTTCCCCAAGCAGCCCCACCTGCCGAAGAAACTGGCCGATCTGATTGTGGTCGCGAGGACTCACCGGAGCGTAGGGACGGGACGGAGTTCCAATATCAATACCGAAATGTTTCATCGCCGATTTCATGACCGGCGGCAGGCCGTAAGCGGCCCATTTTCCCGGAAACAAAGCAAAACAGCGTGCCCAGAATCTGGCACTGTCCAGATTCCCGGCACGAAACGCCCGCACAACCTGTGCCCCGATTCGGGTTCCGGGCGGCGGCATAGTCGCCCCCGACCCACCCAACATCAGCGTGGCCAGGAGAGGCTGCATGGTCGTAAAATAATGGCCCTTGCCGGCCAATTCGATTTGTTCAATAAGCCGGGATATTTTCGTGATATCTCTCGAGCTTTCCTTGAAGTATCGGATGTTATTGATCTCGCTGATCTTAACGAAGGCATCCTGGGGCGGATCAGCGCCCGGCCCCGGATTATGGTAACAGACTATGGGGAGCGGGCTCGCCGAGGCTACTTGCGTAAAAAATTCCATAAGCTCCGCGATCGTCGGCTGCCCTCCCCAAGGACGGAGGGGCATCAGGACCTGGATCAGATCTCCTCCGACAGCGGCGGCATATTCCGCAAGCTCTATGACTTCGCGAGGCGACGGGCTCGAGCACCCCAGAATTACCGGCAGCCGCTTGTCCACCATCTGGGTGGCGATGCGCAGCAGTTCTTTGCGTTCTTCGCGCGAAAGCATGCTGTATTCCGCCGCTTCAACTGCTGCGATAGAGACGGCGTCACAGTCGCCGACCAGAAAATCGATTTCGCGCTGCAGAGCTTCATAGTTGATGCGGTCGTCCTCACCGAACGGTGTGAGACAGGCCCCGATGATGCCGTTTATCGGCTGAGTCAGCGCCATAGCACTCCTTTAGTTCAAGATTTCAGCCATGATCCGGGCGTGGGCTGCGTCGCTTCCCTTGACCCTCAGAGGAAGGGCGAGAATACGGGTTTTTCTCCCCACGATTTTGCCAAGATTGGCCACATTCTCCGCAATAAGAACCCCGTTTCCAAGGAGTATCTTGTGAACAGGAAAATCAAATCCTTTTTGCCGCAGCGGCGTGGGAAGATCGACGGTTATGCAGTCGATGCCGAAAAGCTTTACCCCTTTGGCTACCATCCACTCGGCAGCATCCACGGAAAGATAAGGATGGAGGTTGTAATCCGGACTCTCGAATTTTTCATCCCAACCCGTATAGAGCATCAAAATGTCGCCGCGATTCACCGGCACTCCTGAATCTTCCAGTTCTTTTGCCGTCACTTCCTCCCCTCCCCCCTTTTTCACTGCGATGACGGCGCCGGGTCCGACGAATGATTCCAGCGGCAGCTCTTCGATCGATTTGCCGTTCGGCACGATATGAACCGGCGCATCGACATGAGTGCCGGCGTGGCAAGGAAGGGAAAGCTCCGTTACATTCAGAGGGTGGCCTTTTTCAAGACTCAGGAATTTTTGCACGCGCACTTCCGGCAATATGGGTATTTTCGGCATACCATCGTAGATAACACGTGAAAGATCCACCATCTCCATCGAACCCTCCTATTGTCCGTTTTGCCATTTCGCGTAGAGTGAATCTCTATCCACAAAAGCGCGCTTTATGCCGTCATAAGCCAGCCAGAATTGATCCAGAGTTTTCTGGACAGCCGAGCGCACCTGCTCCTGCTGAACATCTGTCAGTGCATAGCGTTCGACCGCCAGAGGGCCCACCTTCATGTGTTCTTCATCGACGCCCATGTGAAGAGTCCAGTAGCGGAGATCTTCGTTGTTTCTGTCAAACCCGTAATGCCGCGTGAGACCGTTCACGATTCTCGTCATGCGCTCGCTCGCTGTCCCCTCAAGGCAGAATCCCTGGCAGGCGTAAAGCTCCAGCCACGATCTCTGGTACATCAGCAATTCGCGCCAGTCCAGGAAGGCTGATGTTTCAGGAAGCGGCTCAACTCTGTCCAGCTCTTCCCTCGAGTAGCCGCATGCCACCGCGAATCGAATGTAGAGCCCTTTGTGGCTGTCCGTGCCAGTGATTTCGCCGGTGCCCTCTTCGACCACGTTTTCAATCCACATCCTCTCGAGATCCGGATCGTCAGGGCAACGTCCCAGCATGACCGCTATCGGCTTTGGGAAAGGCTTTGGGAAGAAAAGATAGAACTGGCCCACAAAGCCCTTCAGTTGCTCGCGCGTGAGCTCTCCTCTTTCGATCATGCCGATAATCGGATGATCTTTGGAGTGCTTCTTGCGGACCATCGCATGGAGCTCTTTGACGAATGCTTCGCCTGAAAGCGCCACGTTTTTCCTCCTGTTTTTTTGAGGCCGTATTCGAGTAGATGCATATCATACTGAAAAATCACGTCAACGCCTGCGAGCGGTCAACCCGTTCACAACTCCTTGAAAATCCTGCACTCGTTCATATCCACAGCGGGTCTTTTCCCCACGGGCAGTTTTGTATATCATCATTCTCATGGGAGTTCTGGAAAGTCTGAGTCTCGCCTTGGGAACGGCGTGGACCTCGGGAATCAATCTCTACGCGACTGTGGCGGCCCTGGGCATTGCCGGGCGGGTGGGGATGGTTCAGCTGCCCGAAAATCTCCAGCTCCTCACGCATCCGTTGGTGATCGCAGTAGCCTGCGTGATGTATGTGGTCGAGTTCTTCGCCGACAAGGTGCCTTACGTGGACAACGGCTGGGACGTCCTCCACACGTTCATTCGCATTCCGGCGGGAGCCATTCTGGCGGCGCGTTCTCTGGGAGAGCTTCATCCTGCCCTGGAACTTGCCGCCCTATTAGCAGGCGGCGCCGTCGCCCTGACGTCACATGGAACCAAGGCAACCTTCCGATTGGCCGTTAATGTGAGTCCCGAGCCGTTCAGCAATTGGATCGCGAGCCTGACCGAGGATGTAATGGTTTTCGCCGGGATCTGGCTTGCGTTCAATCACCCGATCGTCATGTTGCTTATGGTGATCGCGTTTCTATGTATGGTGGTATGGCTCACTCCTAAGCTCTTCCGCGCCGGAAAGCGCGGCCTGCAACATTTCAGCGCCCGTGTGCGTGGGAGCAAACGTGGAGACACGTCCCCGAGCCCATCTCCGCCACAACCCTGAGAATGCCTCATTCAGACCCCGGTGAACTAATCCCGATCCAAGATTCGTTCGAAACCCAGTCTTTACCGAGAAATGCAAAATCGTGAAATGGGGCTCCGTTTCACTTTTCACATTTAACGTTTTACGTTCTGAAGGTCTTCCTTCCCCCGAACAGTGCCAGCTCAAAAACCTTAAAGAAGCAATCGACGTCTTCGAAGCCGATTTCACGAAGCCAGCGGCACTGCTCATCAACCGGAGCAAGGATGTTTTCCTTTTTGTCGGGACGGTTGCAGTAGGCTTCCTGGATCTCGGCCCGGGTTTTTGTAGACCCGGTCGCTTGATGAAAACTATAGAGGTGGTCCACAAAGAAGCTTTCAAAGAGGGTCTCCCCTTGCGGCGTCGCGGATGCAACGTGTTCGAGATTGAGAAAAACGCCCGGAACCTCGAGGGCGCCGCAGATCTCGGTATAGAGATCCCTTTTGCGATTGTCGGGTTGATGATGGATGGCAAACCCCGAAACGATGACATCGAACGGTTGGTACTCAGCCACCCGGTCGAGCCAATCCGGCGAGGAAAAATCCGCTTCGATGACAGATGCCCTGTCTTGATCGGCAATTTGTCTTCGGGCGGCTTCGAGCATTGCTTTTGAAAAATCGGCAAAGATTACGAAAGCATTAGGAAAACGCTGCAAGAGCATTCGGCCTATCGGGCCGTCACCGCATCCCAGATCCAGGATGCTGGCCGGGCCGGGACACCAGGATTCGACGATTATTCGAATAATCTGAAGTTGCAGGTCTGCCGCAGGTATGGCTCCTCGGATCCCCTGTAGATAGGTTCTCGCCAGAGATTCTGTCTGCCATGCGCTCTTACGCTCAGTCATTGATTATCTGGTCAGACTGTCACGGTTGTGCCATCGAATTTAGTAAAGGTAAAGCCATTGAACGCTTCGTTATAACAGGCTCGCTGGTCCCGCAGAATGTTCAGCGCTACCGCTTCGCCGAGTTTGAGGGACTCGGTAGCATCCGAACGCCAATGAATCCCGGCAAAGTTACGGCCAATGGCCACGTTGCTGGCAATCTTGTTCAACTCGCCGCCGATCGTGAGAGGCGGGCCGGAGTACGGAACAAGCGCTGAGCCGTCCGCATTGGGCACCACGGGGTCCGGGATCTCAAACGATTCGTCAAACAGAGCTTTGAGAATCGTCACGCATGCGCCGGCCACAGTGGCGTGTCCCGCGCCGTACGAAGGATGGAGCGGCGACCCTTCGGGATAAGCCTGCGGCAGCAGATACGTTGTTTCGCTGCCGTTAAGCGCTACGTTGTGGCCGGCGATCAAAGGCAGCACGGAGGAATCGAACACGTCCGCGTGGATCGGGTCCCCGGCACCCCCCGTTGCGGTCAGATGCACGCGGCCCGCAAACGCCTCAGGACGCGCGCGGCGATGCACGAACCATTTTTGAAACCATTGCGCCTTCAATGCCCGCGTCGCCACTTCTGAAAGAAGCGTGGCAAAATACGGGCCGCCGAATGTTCCAAACCCTTCCTGGGTGGCTGAGTAGAGGTAAGGATTGCCGGGGTTTGGGGGCACTCCCATTTTCACCATACACAAAAACGAGATAAAGTAAGCTTGAAAAAGAACGTCGATGTGCACCCATTGTCCCATATCGCGCCCATTGATGATGTAACGGGGCGCTGCCTCGAACTGATCGGCCTCTAGAGGTTCCCAGCCGTTTTGAACCTCGAGCCACGCCGCGAACGACGTCAGATAATCGAGGCCGGCCGCGGTGGTCTGCAGCTTTTGCTCAACACGGTTCGCGCCATACGGCGCCGGCAACCAGAAGAACTGCGACAGATACGGCCCGTTCAAGTCGCCGGGAGTCAAGCCGCGGAACAGAGTGTCAGCGGTAACGTGACCGCCGATCTTAGGCCCGGCAAAATCCGAGAGCAGGTCCAGATCAGCAGCGGCCTCTTGAGCCAATGAGTGGGTACCGTATTCCAGGAATGGTACGTCGCGCAGTAGCGCCATCCAATAATTCTCGACGATCTCGCCCGCCTGCGCGGCGCTTGCGAAGGCGGGCGCGGGCGGGATCGCCAGCTCGTGTGGATCCGCCCCTTCTAACTCGAAGGCCAGACCTCCCTGCGGATTGACGAGTCTGCGCTGGCGCGAGGGATCCGCGCAGCCCATTGGAATCAACTCGAAGTCGGAGGGCGCCGCGGCACTCAACGCGCGAACCATGGCCTTGTACGCGGTGAGGTCAACTTCGCCGAGTGCGTTGTGAGGCAGCCCTTTGGAATAAGTGGCAATTTTATTTGGATAGAGCGCTTCGTCACCATTATCAGGATGGGCGGGAGGAGAGATCTGGAGATGAAAGAGTGCCGCTTCGTGCCGGATGTTATAAGCCTGATTTCTACGTCGTTGAGATGCCGATGACCTTGCGCCTGCCGCCTTAGCCGCGGCCGGCTCAGCCTTTGAAGTGTGCGCGAATTCCAGAACGCCGGCTCCCACAGTAATGGCCGCCGTCCGGCCCAGGCCCCCGAGAAAGGCGCGCCGGCTGAGAGAAGTAGCCGGCAAGCGGTTTTTGTCGGGCTCGGGTCCTATTGGTTCTATTTTATTTTGATCGCGCGTCGGTTGGTTAGGCATGCATATTCCTCACAGTCTTTGCGGAAGGCACGAACAACGCTACAAAAGCCTTCGTGAACTTCTACTCCAGCGCGAATGCGCGGTGTTGAAACGCGGTGCGCTTTTTTTGCGCACGCAGAGTACATATGAGGACAGCTTTTTTGTCAAGCGGCTGGAGCTTAGCTTAACGGTGCGATGTGAAAGATGGCAGTTTTTTTTACTTTTTTCTCCGTCGTTTCACACGGCTCACAGAGTTGCCCATCGTAATCGCTACCCGAGGCGCGTTGTAGGCGAGTCTTCAGCGGCACGAACGCCGAAAGTGACACAAACCGAAGTGAAATCTGGGGAAGTGAGGGCAACGTGGTTTTCAAAATGCCCCCGGCGGGACTCGAACCCACGGCCCCAGGATTAGGAATCCTGTGCTCTATCCTACTGAGCTACGGGGGC
>JACQUW010000217.1 GCA_016210115.1 Deltaproteobacteria bacterium
ATGAGGCCAACGGCGAGGAAAACCGCGACGGCCATAACGAAAACCTGAGCTGGTACTGCGGCGTGGATGGCCCGACCGACGATCCTGCGGTTTTGAGCTTGCGACGGCGCCAGCAGCGAAATTTCCTGGCGACTTTGCTCCTATCGCAGGGAGTCCCCATGCTCCTGGCCGGCGACGAAATTGGACGGACTCAACAGGGAAACAACAACACGTATTGCCAGGACAACGAGATCTCCTGGATCGATTGGAGCCTGGACAAGGACGGGAAAGAGCTGCTCCAGTTTACCCGGTTCCTGATCCGCAATCTTTTCCATCGTCACCCGGTGCTCAGGCGAAGACACTTTTTCCAGGGACGGAGAATTCGGGGTTCCGAGGGAAAGGACCTTACCTGGTTTCGCCCGGGCGGCAAAGAAATGACCGAGGAAGACTGGAACAATCCCGAGACGCGGTGTCTTGGGCTGCGGCTGGCTGGAGACGCGATCAATGAAGTGGATGACTGGGGGAATCCGATCGGAGACGACACTTTGCTCATTCTCATGAATGCCCACTATGACGAAATCCCGTTCGTTCTTCCGGCGCACCGGCCGAAGATGCGCTGGGAGCCGTTGCTGGACACGCGGGACTCATCGCCGTGGCGAAAGCGCCCCCTGATGCGCGGCGGCCACGGCTACCACCTGGAAGGCCGTTCCCTGGCTCTGCTCCGTCTCCGGGAAAACACCGAAGCGTCCAGAAAAAGGGAGGCTCTCTCCGGGAGCAGAGACAATAGAGGTCGCAGTCGACTTGCTACGGAACATCCATGAAGTTTTGCTCTACCGTGAACGATGAAAGCCGGCGCCCGCTCTACGAGCCCGCGCAATGGGCCAGTGGTTATTCCCACCGCTGGTGATCGGATGCGCGGGCTCTCCGAACGGCCGGCAGCTTTCATCTGGGCCGTCGCCCACGGGATGGCAGATTGCAGATCCAAAGCACAAATTTGAAATCTGAGATCTGCTATTTCCAATTTCTCGCGTAGCGAGGATTTGAATCCATGACTGTTCAGAGGATCCCCGCCACCACCTACAGGCTCCAGCTCAATCATAATTTCCGTTTCGCCGACGCCAGGGCCATCGTCGGGTATCTCCATGAACTGGGGATTTCCGATATCTATGCATCGCCGATTTTCAAGTCCAAAGCCGGGAGTCTGCACGGCTATGACATCGTGGATCCGCGCTGCCTTAATCCCGAATTGGGAAGCGAGGAAGATTTTGAGGCGCTCGTGAAAGAGGTGCGCGTCTATGAAATGGGTTGGTTGCAGGATATCGTGCCCAACCACATGGCTTATGACGGCGAAAACCAGATGCTAATGGACGTCCTGGAAAACGGTGAGGGCTCCGAATTCTTTGATTACTTTGACATCGATTGGCAGCATCCCTATGAGAGCCTTCGAGGTAAGGTGCTGGCGCCGTTCTTAGGAGAGTCTTACGGGAAATGTTTGGAAGATGGGCAGCTTTTGCTCAACTATGACGAGAGAGGCCTGAGCGTCAACTATTACACTCTGCGACTTCCCCTGCACATCGAATCCTACAGCGCCGTGTTCGATTACGGCTTAAACAAGCTGAGAAAGACGCTCGGAGATCGCGACCCGGATTTCATTAAGGTTCTGGGAGTGTTGTATACGCTGAAGAATCTGCCTCCCAAAGAGGAGAGTCCGGGAAGGGCGGATCAGGTCGCGTTTGTAAAGGCTCTGCTGTGGGAGCTGTATACGGGCAATCCTCACGTCAGAGATTTCATGGATTATAATCTGGGCAGGTTTCGCGGGCAAAGCGGAAACGCCGAGAGCTTCAATGCGCTGGACCGGCTGCTTTCGGGCCAGCTCTTCCGGCTCTCCTTTTGGAAGGTTGCCACAGAGGAGATCAACTACAGAAGATTCTTTATCATCAACGACCTCATCTCGGTCAGGATGGAAGAGGAAAGGGTCTTTCAGCGCACCCATGGTCTCATTTTCAAGCTCCTGGAACAGGAAAAAATCACCGCCTTGAGAATCGACCATATCGACGGCCTGTATGGTCCGACGCGTTATCTCAAAAAGGTCAGGGAAAAAGCGGGAAATATTTTCATAAGCGTTGAGAAGATTCTCGGCCCGGAAGAAGAACTCCCGTCTCATTGGCCGGTTCAGGGAACGACGGGCTATGATTTTGGCCGGTACCTCGACGGAATCTTCTGCGACAGGAGGAATGAGAAGAAATTCCAGGAAATCTACGCTCGATTCACCGGCGCCCGCACTTATTATCCGGATCTCGTCAGCGATAAAAAACGACTGATTATTGGAAAGTATATGGCCGGAGATGTGGACGGCCTCGCCCATCTCATGAAAAACATTTCCAGCAGAGACCGCTATGGGAGCGATATCACCCTTTACGGCCTTAAGCGGGCGCTGGTGGAGGTCCTCACGTTTTTTCCCGTCTATCGAAGCTACATCGATTATGAATTCTACACGGAGGAAGATCGCCGGCGAGTGGGGGAAGCTCTAAAAGCGGCCAGGGAGAGCAATCCGGCCCTTCTGCTCGAGCTCAATTTCATTGAGAGATTTCTCCTTCTCGAATCCGCGGATGGCCTCCCTGACGACAAAAAAAGACAGTGGATCCACTTCATCATGAGGTTTCAGCAGCTCACCGGCCCTCTCATGGCCAAAGGGTTTGAGGACACCACGCTTTATATTTACAACCGGCTGTTATCGCTCAACGAAGTCGGTGGGGAGCCGGGCCGGTTTGGAATCTCTCTGGAAGCGTTCCACGAATTCAACAAACGGAGAGCGCGCCTGTGGCCCCATTCGATGAGCGCCACTTCGACCCACGACTCCAAGAGGGGCGAGGATGTGCGGGCCAGAATCCACGTCCTTTCAGAGATTCCGGACGAGTGGGAAAAAAGTATCAAGCGATGGAGCGGCTTGAACAAGGATAAAAAGACGATTGTGAGGGGAATGGAGGTTCCCGAGAGAAACGACGAATACTTCTTTTATCAAACCCTGATCGGCGGCTTTCCCTTCTCGCAGGATGAATACCCCAGCTTTTGCGAAAGAGTTAAGAGCTACATGATCAAGGCTGTGAGAGAGGCCAAGGTCCACACCGAGTGGCTCAAGCCGGACCAGCGCTACGAGGACGCTTTCCTTTCTTTCATCGAGAGTGTTTTGGAACCGACGGAATCGAACCGGTTCTTGCATGAAGTCGTTCCCTTTGCGAAGAAAATAGCGCATTACGGAATTCTGAACTCGCTTTCCCAAATGATCATCAAAATAGCGGCTCCCGGGGTGCCGGACGTTTATCAGGGGAGCGAGCTTTGGAACCTGAGCTTCGTGGATCCGGATAATCGCCGGCCGGTCGACTTCGGAAAGCGCATGGAGTTTCTTGCGGGAATAAAACGCGCGGAAAAAGAAGATCGTCGATCGTTGATCAACGATCTTCTCGCTCATCCGGAGGACGCCCGGATAAAGCTCTACGTGACCTATAAGGCATCGCAGTTCCGCCGGACACAGAAATCTCTTTTTCAAGATGGCGGCTACGTTCCTATCCGTGTTTCCGGGCCGCGCAAAGAGAATGTCTGCGCGTTCATCCGGCGAAACGGCGCCGGCTGGGCTCTCGCGGCGGCCCCTCGTCTCCTAACCAAGCTGGCCACTCCGGATCGCCTGCCCGTCGGCGAAGAGACATGGGGAGAGACCACGCTTATGCTGCCCCGGGACGCGCCGGAACACTGGCTCAACGTGTTGACAGGTGAAGAGCTGGAGATTTCTCTCGAGGGTCAGAAGAAGTCCCTGGAATTGCGGCGCGTCTTTGACCCGATGCCGCTGGCCCTGCTCGCGGCGGCAAGTACTTAAGACTCCCCTCTCCCCAGCGCCTGTGAGCGGCGCGTGGCCTCCAGGACCGCTTCCATGATCGTTCCCCGGATGCCTGCTTTCTCCAAAACGTATAGCCCTGCAATCGTAGTCCCTCCGGGAGAGGTCACTTCATCTTTCAGTTGGCCCAGATGCTTGCCGCTCTCGAGGGCGAGTTTGGCCGAGCCGTAAACGGTTTGAAGCGCAAGCTTAAGGGCCACGTCCCGGCTGAGACCCGCCTGGACTCCCCCGTCAGCCAAGGCTTCCATAAATAGAAACACATATGCAGGCCCGCTCCCGCTAAGGCCGGTTACCGCATCGAGATATTTTTCCTCCACGGGCAAGGCGATCCCAAAGCTGCGCAAAATCGCGCTCACCTTTTCCAGGTCCGCAGGCGTCGCGTGAGCTCCGGGAGCATAACAGGACGCCCCTGCCGCCACTACACAGGGAGTATTGGGCATAACGCGCACCACGCGCGCGCCCTGGATTAAATGTCCTTCTATTCGGGAGAGCGGAACACCCGCAGCGACCGAAACCAGCAGCTTGGTCCTGCCGATCTTTTCGGCGATTTCCTTGAGCACCGGATCCACCACCTGAGGCTTGACGGCGAGGATCACGATCTCCGCGAACTCACACGCCTCCACATTGCTTGGCGTAACTTTGATCTGAAGCTCTTTTGCAACCGAGTCTCGCAGCGGCTCGCTGAGATCACTCGCGATCACTTGATGCTTTTGCACAAGACCGGCCTGAAGCGCTCCCCGAACGATAGCAGAGCCAATCTTTCCCGCCCCAATAACCGCAATTTTCTCTTTAAGCATGAATGATTCCCCCGAACACTAAGGCACAAAGACACAATCTCTCAGAAAGTAGAAACCGGAAAGTAGAAAGTTGAAATGAGGAATCGGGGCACGAGTTCTGATCTCTGTTTTCTGCTTTCCTAATTTCTGCTCTTTGGCCATAACCGGTTTCCCGCCGCCTCCACTAGGCGTTCAGTATTTCTTTCCCAATTTGTGAAGCTCCCTCCACGCTTCCACATCGTCGGAGCTCAACGCCAGGACTTCGCGAAATTTTTGTTCCGCCTGCCGTATTTTGCCCTGTTTGGCCAGGGCCATTCCCAGCGAGCGGCGCCACTCTGCATTTTTTCTCCTGCGCTTTACGGCTTCATCATACGCCTCAGCCGTCTTATCCCAGAGTCCGAGTTTGGAATAAGCCTCTCCGAGCCCGCCATAGAGGGTTGCCGAATCCTCTCCCTTCTGTTTCGCTAGCTCCAGGACATCTTTGGCTTGCGGCGCATCTCCCTTGGCGAGCAACAACCGGCCCCACGCCAGCAGCACGGCCGCATGCTCGGGTTGAAGTTTTCTCGCCTGAGCAAACCACTTTTCCGCCTCTTGGGTATCTCTGTAATGCAGGGCGATGTTACCCAGTCCGAGATAGGGAAGGATCTCTTGGTGACCGCCGGATTGAATTACTTTCGTGTAAACCTGCTTCGCTTCGTTCAGGTAAAAGTCCTCGCTTAGCGCCAGGATAGGTTTGATCGCCTCCCGGGAATGCGCGACCGCAAGGATCGCGGCCTCGGCGGCCTCCGCGCTCTTCTCCTGCTCCAATAGGATCTTGGTCTTTAGGATGTAAAACTCCGCATTGGCCGGTTCTCTCTGGATCGCCTGGTCAACTTCTTTGAGCGCCCGGCTGTGCCAATCGGCCGCCATGTAGGATTGTGCCAGATAGTAATGGCGCAGTGCCTCGGGTATGGTCACGGGACTCCCGTTCAGCCACGGCGCGTCCACCAGATGGGGCTCCATCAGCTTGCGGTTTAGCTCGGAGGTTGCCCGGCGTAAATTCTTGGGAGCGGAGAATTCCAGTTGAGCCCCGTCATCGGTGTTGATGCTCGCGCCCTCACTAAAGGCCATCAACTCTTTCTTTCCCATGCGATAAAAGCCCAGCACGGAGTAGATGTCGGACAGCCCCAGCTCTTTCATGTCCTCCTGCAAGCTCGCGTTGGTGGAAAAAATCTGCCGGAGCTGCGAATAGCTAAACACCTGCTCTCTCTTACTCCCAACCAGGAGAAAATCGCTTTCCTTCATGCCCCAAACCGTGACGTAGGGAAAAGCCCTGCCGAATGTTTGAAAAACCATTCTGAAATCGTCAGGCGACATCGAATAATTATGGAACCACTGGGCAAATACCCCGTCGTCCCTGAGCTTCGATTTCACCACCTCGTAAAATTCCTGTGTGTAAAGGTTGGCGATCCCAGCTATCCATGGATTAGAAGGCTCGGCCGTAATAACATCGTAGACTTTCGGCGTCGCAAGGATATAGTTTCTCCCATCGGTCGGAATGGCGCGGACCCTTTTATCTTGAAGGATCTTGCCATTCTTATCCGCGAAATAGGCCGCCACCTGAATCATGGCAGGCTCGATTTCAAGCACCTCGATCTCGCGGAGTTGAAAGGTGCCCACCGCCTTAGCCGTCATTCCGGTTCCCAGCCCGATGACGGCCGCCCGCTGCGCCTGGGGATGAAGAAAAAGCGGGATATAGCCTGTCATGAGCTGGCTCAAGGCATCTCCATGGGAACCGTCGATCTTGCCATTGGTCCTGAAATAGAGGTAGTCCTTCCCGATTCTCTGGACGCTGACCGTCGCCGTTAAGCCCTCTCGATAGTAGACGAGTTCGTCCCGGCGCATCTCTTCCAGGCGCAACGAATCCGTGGGCAGGCTTTCGTAACGGTCATTGTAGATCGTGACGCCGCTGGTCAATATGAAACGGTCCCATCGCGGCATCTTTAAAGGAATCAACACGACGCCCGCGAGAACGACTAATCCAAGCGCCAGCCGGGGCACCAAAGACAGACGCGGGTCGACGACAACGAGAAACCAGCCCACCACGAGATTAACGAGAACCGCGAGGATAATGCTGTTTTGAACCCCGATCAGCGGAATAAAAATGAATCCTCCTGCGAATGCGCCGAGGATCGCCCCAACCGTGTTCGCTGCGTACGATGTCCCGATGCTGCTGCCCACCCGGTAAAGACTCTGAGTAAAGAGGCGGGCGACCAGCGGGAAGGTCATTCCCAAAAGGATCGTTGGTATTAGCATGACCATTGCCGAGAGCAGGAGCTGTATCGAAAGAAAGATAGAAAAGGAGTTGCCGAATCCGTGAATGAGCCGGACAAAGATCAACGGGAGCTTTTCAAATAACGGTATCGTAGCAAGCGCTGTAATACCTACCCAGAACTCGATGGCCCCGAACGTGCTGACCCGGACCTCACGGTCACCCATGATCCTGGCATACAAAAAGCCCCCCAGTGCCAGGCCGATGAGGAACGTGACGAGCATGGTCGTAAAAGAGTAAACAGAGCTCCCGATCACAAGCGTCAAGGCGCGGGTCCAGGCATTTTCATAAACGAGCGCCGAAAAACCCGATAGGCCGAAGGACAAGAGCAGGACCCACCCCAGCCCGGAAGGGGCTGCTCCCGATGGCTGTTCCCGAGTTTCGGTGACGGCCGCGGCGTAAACAACCGGCTCTTTGCTGCGCAGCCGGTCTACGAGAATGATCAGCGCGGCAATCAATATATTAAGAACGGCAGCAACATAGACCGTGGCGCGCATTCCGAGCGTCGGAATCAGATAATAACCCGCAAAGCCGCAACCCAACACCGCTCCCAATGTATTGGTTGCGTAAAGATCTCCGACCCTGCGGCCCAAGTGGGCAAAGCTGCGCACAAAAAACCGGCTCAGGACGGGAAGCGTGGCTCCCATGAGAAGCGTCGGCAACACCAGGAGAACAAAAGAAAGAGCGAAAAGCAGAAGGTTGAATATATAAGGATAGGATTCGTTTAAGCCAAACAGCGGTTTGTAGACCATTTGCCCGACAGTAAAGAGCCACGGAACCATGAAGCCGTAAATCCCGACACCTGCCTCCAAAATCCCGTACAGAAGAAAATCGTTCTTGCCTCGATCTGCAATGCGGCCGAAAAGATAACTGCCGAGAGCGAGGCCGGCCATAAACGCTGAAAGAACTGTTGCTATGGCGTAGGTTGTATTCCCGAAAATCTGCGTAAGCATCCGCGTCCAGACAACCTCGTAAATAAGGCCCGCCGCGCCTGAAAAGAAAAAACAAACCAGCGCAACGAGAAGAAGCCAATCCCCTTTATTTTTCTCAAGATCCCCGTTCATATTAGTCTCCATCCACGAAAAAAAACCAAATTGAACTGATATCAGGCAATCCAAGAAGAGTAAAGGCCGCCCGCTCCTTACATCTTCGGACCTGATGGACTTCAAACGCCGAGGGAGAGGTGTACTAAGCGAGGAGCCGTCGATATCCGGGATTTCAGATTTGGATTAATCTAAAATCGGCAATGCGAGATCTAAGATGGGATGGCCGATCGGCTCCCGCTGGGGGGCAGGTTTGTTCCGCGTCCCTTAAGTACCGCAACTCGAATTGCAGGCCACGGTAAATTTGTTCTCTTTTTTTCATTTCAACCATCGCGAGGGGGCGCAGGAGTTTTTTGTCATGCGCAAGTAGTCGAAGACCAGGCGTATGTTTTTGTTCAGTTTGCGCAT
>JACQUW010000213.1 GCA_016210115.1 Deltaproteobacteria bacterium
ATCGCAAATTGCAAATCTCAAATGGCAAATTTGAAATCTGAGATGTGTCATCTGAAATTCCTCGCCGAGCGAGGATACTCCACGCCTGCCCCTTCGGTCGCTTCTTTCATTGTTTGGGGCGATACAGTTCATGGTCATTCTCGCGAAAGCGGGAATCCAGGTTCTTTGCGGTACATCGTGCATGTATCGCTCGGAACATCATCAACGGCGTCCACAGAGAAAAGGTCATCCTCCTATTTCAGCTCGTCGTTCGCTTTCCTCGCGAAACTGAAGTCAAAAACCGCGTCCAGCGGGACCGGCCCTTTCTTCCCGAGCTGCTCCATTTGCATATCGATACTGGTGCGCATGAACGGCTCTCCGCGGATTCCATTGTCCGTAAAGGCTTCAATCTGGAGATCATAAAGCGTCCGGGCTGTCGCCGTATCGATTCTCATCGACCGGGCCATTAAAGGGATTGAGCCTTCCCGATTTTTCTTGAAATATTTGAGCCCTTTGACGGTTGCCCTGATGAAACGCTGAACTCTCTGAGGATGCTCGGCCAAGAGTTTGCTCGGCGCGGCAAGCCCTCCCTTGACCGTCTCGAGCTCATCCCCAAACGAAACGAACTTTTTGAGTCCGGCCTTATCCGCCAGGAGATTCGACGGAGCTGAAAGAACTGCCGCGTCCACCGTTCCGGTCGTGAGGGCTGCGTAACGCTCTGTCCCGGCGCCGATCGCGATAATGACGACATCCCGATGTGTAAGCCCGCGCCTCTGCAGCACATGCCTGAGCAGCGTATCCCCGGCCGAGCCAAATGAGGAGACTGCAATGGTCTTCCCCTTGAGATCCAAAACCGATGGGATCTCAGGGCGGGCATAGAGCCAAAACATCGGCTTATAGTCGGTTATCATTACGATTTTCAGCGGCAAACCCTGCAGAACGGCGACCAGACCACTCCCGATAGCGGTACTGAAATCGAATTGTCCCGCGATCATTGCCTTTAGCCCGATGGCGCCACGCGCCTGAACCAGAACGGCTTCGAGCCCCTCTTGTGCGTAGAAGCCGCGTTCTCTAGCGATGACCAAAGGCATAACGGCCTCGCTGTAGGTCGGAATATGCACAAGAACCCGCTCGGCACGCGACAGGCCGGAGAAAGTTAAAAGGACAACCATCTGCAACAGAACCAGACGAGGAACTCTTTTAGCCATAGGAAACCTCCCGATTGGCATATCTACACCTAATCGGCCGTGGATGCCAAGAAGAACTGACGGATCATTCCTTCTCCCGTGCATAAGGCTTAGTTCCTTCTCCCCTTGCGGGGAGAAGGCTAGGATGAGGGGTTGTGCTAACTGCAAGCACGTCTTCCTTCTTCCATCGATGTAACGGAAATAGAAGGCGATCCGAGACGATTCTTTGGATTTGAGTGACGCTGGAAAACTGTCAGTCGGCCACGTCAGCCTCCTTCAGGAAGGTGGGCATCGGCTAAAGCTTTTTTCCAACGAGAGTGGAGATTATCTCCAGGACTTTTTCCAGCTCAGATGGCGAGATTTTCCCTGCCGTATTTTGGAGCCGTTTTCTATCAATAGCCCGTAGCTGAAAGACCAAAAGCACTGACGGCACGGTCAAACCATTATGCTCGTCTGGATCGATACGTATTGTTCCAGGAAACGCTGCCGCTCGGAGATTAGAAGTAATAGGAACAACTAAGACTGTCGGCAAGGCTTCGTTGAAAGGCGCGGTTTGTATAATGAGTGCCGGACGTTGTCCAGTTTGCTCCCGGCCCTCGCTGGCAGGAAAAGAGACCCAGTAGATCTCGCCTTGGGTGAGGTTCACAGCGCTTTGTCGAACAACTCAAGGGCTTCGTCGCTCAACCGATCCCAAGCAGCCAGTTCCTCTTGCAACTCCAGATTAGACTTTAGATCCGCAAATACTCTATTGATGAGTTCCAGGCGCTCACTCAATGCAAGGGACTGAATCCGCCGGTACAGGTCTTCAACTTGTGTGGACACAGTTACGCTCCAAAAACATCCTAACTTTACCTTCAATTCCATCCGGTCGCAACAACAAGAATCACTTCGTCATGCAGCGGCGGAAAACATTTTCAACTCTGATCCGAAATCTTTCTCTGCATTGCAAGGCTCGGAAGCACTCCAAATAACCTCCTCGCCCTCCTTCGGAGGGAGGGATTGAAGGCGCCTCCCTTCGATGCGAGCTTTTAGCTCTTGCCGATTTCCCGAGTAGCCGCCGTCAGGCGGCATATCGAGGGGTGCGGCTCCTGGGCCCCTACTCGGGACTGTCGGAGTATGGAATCTGATTATCCGATTCCTCGAGTAGCCACCTTTGGTGGCGTATCGAGGGGCACCCTCGCTGGCCATGCCAGGAGAAGTTGTGTAGGGGCGAATCTTTATTTTAGGTCGACTTAAATTCGTGCTATTCACCCACGGGCGGCGAGATTATGACATACTTCCGGCCGAGGTGCCGGCGCAGAAGTTTCAGCAAATCCTCGGCGTCTCGAGAAAGCGGCCTCGTCTTGTGATAAACGAGATAGCTCCGCCCTTCTAATTGAATCCCCGGCAACGCAAGCTCAACGAACTCCCCTCTCCGGATATCAGGCATGACGTTATCTCCATAAAGAAGTCCCATGCCCATTCCTTTTCGGACGGCGCTCCTTCTTTGCGCGGAGACAACTGAATATGTTTGAGGTTGCCTGGGGGGAGCTTGTCGGGTGGAAGCGGATCGAATAAAATTGACACGTAGCAAGATTCAGAACACGGAAACGAGCTCATTGACTGGAGTCTGTCATGCGGTTTGACGAAATCAGGAAGAAATATCGCAATGAATGGGTCTTGATAGAGTTCTCCAAGCTCAGTAAGGACCTCCGAATTAAAGAAGGGAAAGTCATCGCGCACGCCTCCAGTAAGGAAGAGATCTACAAGGCTCTGCTCCAGACCCGCGGGAAAAACGTCTCAATCGAGTATTGCGGCGAGATGCCCGAAGATCTGGCGGTGATGTTTTGCCTCGGCGCTACAACCTGACACGGATCGGGAGCCTTTTTCTCACAAAGACAGCCGTCACCGGCCCTTCCGGCACAAAAGTCATCAATTTACTTGTCGATACTGGCTCTACCTACACGATCCTGCCTGTAGAAGTCCTGGAATCTATCGGGTCTCAGTCCAGCAGAAAGTAAAGAACACCAAAGGATAGCAACGGGAAGCGGTTATATCATCGCGCCGAAGATAAGAGTCAACGGTTCTGAGTACCTTGGGGAGAAAATTCCGCCGCGTGGTGGTCATAGCACATACTCTCCCATTCGGCGGCCCTATTGATGGTCTCCTGGGCATGGATCTTCTGTGCCGCATGAAAGCGAAGATTGCCACGGCAAAAGGCACAGTTGAAGTTGACTGATGGAGACCGGCAGACAAAAAGACCGGACAAATTTCTTTTACGGATGCCCATCGGAGTTCTGAAACTCCGATTCACCCAACTTCGGGTATTCCCGAAGTTGGGTCTGAGGAGCCGCTGTCAGGCGGCGTATCCCTTTCAGCCGAATCCCTGAGTAGCTGCCGTCAGGCAGCGTATCGACGGGTACGGCTCTTCGGGCCTACTCAGGATGAACGGATCTAGATACGGGTCTTGCGGCCCCTACTCGGGACGCTCAGAGTACGGAATCCCTTTATCCGATTCCCCGAGTAGCCGCCGTGAGGCGGCATATCGAGGGGTAGCGCTCCACAGAGCCACTCGGGATAATCGGACAAAGGGAAACCGATTCCGCGAGTAGCCACGCGTTCCAGTGGCGTATCCCTCGGTACGGGCCCTGCGTCCCCTACTCGGGATCATCGGGATCATCGGTTGAATTCCGGATGACGTGCGGCTCCACGGTAGCTACTCTACGGGCGGCGGGCTCATTGCGTACTTCCGGCTCCGCTGCCGGCGCAGGAGAGCCAGCAAATCCTCGGCGTCGCGAGAAAGCGGCCTCGTCTTGTGATAAACGAGATAGGTCCGTCCCCCCAGTTGAATCCCCGGCAACACAAGCTCGACGAACTCGCCTCTCCGGATATCGGGCATGACGTTGTCTCCATAAAGAAGTCCCATGCCCATTCCTTTTCGAACCGCCGTCTTCACCCCTTCCGGGGCTTCGCACCGCATGGCTATTCGAATCTGAAACCGATCGTTCACCGCCGCCTTCAGAATCTGCTCGCTCGTGCTCGAGCGTCTATTGCCTGCAGCGATTATAAACGGCACCCGCCTGAGTTGGCGGAGACTCAATGATCTTTTCTTTGACAAAGGATGATCCTTTGCGACGAAGGGGATGAGCTTCTGATCGCGGAGGAGCTCGCTTGCAAGCTCCGGCGCCCTGGCAGGAGCATTCAGCACCGCCATCTCCACCAAAGCCTTCCGCACCAGCCGTTCTACGGCCTCAGTGGTGCCTGTTCGGATGGCGATTTGAACCCCGGAATGGCTTTTTCTAAAACCCGCCAGGATCGAAGGAAGAAGGAACGCGGACGGCGAGTAGCTCCCCCCTATCGCGAGCGTGCGATCCGGGGCAGGGCAACGCTGATTCTTTGATAAGAGCCGAAGGTCCTGCAGATGCGACAGGATGGCTTTCGTATGGCTCAAGAACAAAAGTCCGTCGGCCGTAAGCTCCAGCCGGCCATGCACTCGGGCAAATAACTTCAGCCCATAGTCTTCCTCAAGCCCTTTGAGATGCTTGGAAGCCGTGGGCTGGCTGATGTGCAAAGCCTGCGCTGCCTCGGTGATCTTCAGGCGCTCAGCGATATTTACGAAAACCGTAAACTGGTTGAAAGTCATAGCCGTCGCCTCCCGCTTCGAATTGCTTCCCTACGTTTGAATTGCCATCCCTCGATACGGCCCTTCAGGCCCACTCGGGATTGTCGGAACTTCTGAAAATCCGTTTCCCCGAGTAGCCACCGACCAGTCGCGCATCCCTCTTTCATCCGACTCCCCGAGTAGCCACAACCGTGTTGTGGCGTATCGAGGGGTACGGGTCCTGCGGCCCCTACTCGGGACTGTCGGAACTCCCCAAATTCCGATTCCCCGAGTAGCCACCTTTCGCGGCGTATCCCTTTCAGCCGAATCCCTGAGTAGCTGCCGTCAGGCAGCGTATCGAAGGGTACGGCGCTTTACGCCCACTCGGGATTACCGGAAGTTCTGAAATTCCGATTTCCCGAGTAGCCGCCGTCAGGCGGCATATCGAGGGGCGCCCTCCCTGAGAACCTCATGCTTACCGCACAAATCATTTCGGATCGCGGGTCCAATATTTTCAAACATCTCGCCTAACACTCACCGGCTCGGGACTATGGGACAAAACCTATGAGTTGTCCATGCAAAAAAGCTATTTGAGAGCTCCTAAGACAAAACTAGTAGAAGACGCACACTCCTCGACGCAAGGTCTCTCGCAGCGCTTGTGCTTGCGCCGGCATTCGGATAGCCGGTAGTGTTTCTGCCGCTTCACCACCCGCGCATACGGCTCATAGTGGCGAGCGCAGTAGGGACAGCGCTTCTCGCTCAAAAAGAAAACTCGTCCGCCTATAAGTGAGCTTACGTACCTACTTCCCTTCGAGCCGCGGGATCGTCGTTGTTTCATTTTAGAAAATAGCCGAACAGGCTGGTCACACCGTTCAGCGGCAGTTTCAGCAGGTCAATTCTTGTTATTATATGAGAGGTGGGTCAATTCTGGTTAGCGGCCACACACAGCGGAGCGAATCACTGTGGCAACCGATAGTGGTCAGGCAAGTTACGGCGAGGACAAGTGAGCGGCGAGGCGCTGACGCAGGCACGCCAGTCGGTCCGCCGCAACAGAACCGAGCGTACCAGCGCTCGCGCTCGGATTAACTGCTGCAAGCCAGTTCAGTCGGATCACTGATGGAACCTTGAGGCCGCTAGTGGCAAAGTCGGCGTCATCATGAGTAAGCCGTTCATCCCAATCGCGCATTTCGTGGTGAAGCTGGGATGAAATTCCGCATACCAAGCAGTCCTCAAACGGACCTGGGAGCTCCGCAAGTACTAACACGGGGCGCAACTTGCCTGGTGACAGGTCTGGCTGCGGCAGCCGTAGTAGAACAATCTCACCGAGCCTCATCGTTTGACGTCATCCTTTGTGTATTCTACCTCGTCTGCCGAGTAACGCGCAGCGAGATGAGCGAGAGAAACCCTAGACCATTCTTCGTGTTGCGATCGAGTATGCAGATATTCGGCATAGTGTCGAACCTCCTGGAGGAGTTCCTCGGGGAGGCGTTCAATGAGTTCAACCACGCTCTCTTTAGTCGTCATCGGCAATCCCCTTTGTTTACTCATGGCGTTTGTGCAATATTCTGGACAGGCGATCCGTCCTTCCTCTACCGGGATCCGGCTTGCCACTCGGATGGCGCGCGTCAGCGATACACCTCTATTCTACAGAACGCACACTGCCTTGACAACGGACCATATCAACTCAATCAACTCATCTAAGACTTAACCCAAGGTCTTCGTTCGAGATAGATCGCCCGCTGTCAAAAGACGGGTAAGCATCACCAGTGACGGATCACCGGCTAACTTCGAAAGTTTCGATGTATATTAGTGAAGATGGACGAACATTGTATTCGCCTGAAGGGCCACGGACTTGGTACCCAGGAGGCACGAATGGCCAGTTGGATGTGTTCTTGCGGAATCTAGAGACACAGGGCTATCACCAAGAAGCTTGAGCACGAAATCAACCGTAATGCGCATCCCTCGCGATTCACCCCAACTTCGGGTATTCCCGAAGTTGAGTAGCCACGCGTTTCAGTGGCGTATCCCTCCTTCGCTGCGGCCCTTCGGGCCTACTCAGGGAATCGGAGTTGTGGATCCGACTCACCGAGTAGCCACCTCGTACCGTGTTGAGGGACTCAGGCCGGTCGGATTTCCATTAACCATTAACCCGATTGTCCCGAGTAGCCACAACCGCCTTGTGGCGTATCGAGGGGTACGGGTCTGGCGGACCCTACTCGGGACTTTCGGAGTATGGAATCCGACTATCCGCTTCCCCGAGTAGCCACCTTTGGTGGCGTATCGAGGGGTTGCAGAGCCTACTCGGGATTATCGGACAAAGGGAAACGATTCCGCGAGTAGCCACGCGTTCCAGTGGCGTATCCCTCGGTACGGGCCCTGCGTCCCCTACTCGGGATCATCGGTTGAATTCCGGATGACGTGCGGCTCCACGGTAGCTACTCTACGGGCGGCGGGCTCATTGAGATACTTCCGGCTGCGGTGCCGGCGCAGCAGAGCCAGCAAATCCTCGGCGTCTTGAGAAAGCGGCCTCGTCTTGTGATAAACGAGATAGCTCCGTCCTTCTAATTCAATCCCCGGCAACGCAAGCTCAGCGAACTCCCCTCTTCGGATATCAGGCATGACGTTGTCTCCATAAAGAAGCCCCATGCCCATTCCTTTTCGAACCGCCGTCTTCACCCCTTCCGGGGCTTCGCACCGCATGGCTATTCGAATC
>JACQUW010000209.1 GCA_016210115.1 Deltaproteobacteria bacterium
AGGTCAGTAAGCACATCGAGTTCTTCACCCTCAGGGGTACCACTCTCGGCGTCCATAAGGGCATCAATACGCGCGAGAGCGGCCTCGTAATCTGCCTCGCTTCGAATCGCTCGAATATTGCTCATCTCTCACACCTCCTCGACGTCGATCTCATCGTATTCTTTATGCGTGCCGACGAGACGCACATAAACCACCCGGTAAGGATAGTTGATCTTCACAACGAGCCTGTAATCATTTCCTTTGATATTGAACACAACACGATCCCCCACAAAGCTTGCACTTCTATACTTATCTTTTACCTGTGACGGCTTGGCCCAGTCTTCCTTTTCGACTTCGCGATACCACGCCAAGACGGGCTCTTCAGCATCCGGATTGAGCAACCAAAATTCGCGCAGAGTCTTCTTCGCGATGATCCGCATTGCACACTATAATATGTTCCCGAACTGTAGTCAAGTAGCTTAGTTACTTTAGGGAGCATACTTAACTTGCTGATATACAAGGAGATTAACAAGAATACATGAAATCCTGTGTGCAGCACTAACCTGTGCGGTGGTCACGTTTTGTCGCTCGTGCCCAGATGTTTGTCTGAGCTCCGGTCGTAGACGGCCCCCCGTCGCTTTCGGTCGCGCACGCGTCCTGCTCGGCGACGTTGACCGTCCAGCCGTTCCGACGGAATGTAGATTTCACCCTCTTGATCCATATGCTGGTTGCAAAGAGTCCGGTATGCATCTTCCCGTGAACTCGCCGGTTTTGCCGATGCTTGCCAAGCGGGTTCGCGAATTGCCGGTGAGCGGAAGCTGGATGTTGGGGGAGAATTAAGGGGTCGGGAGTCTGTGTGCTACGAACGCGACCATCGCGGTACGGATGGAAGCGATGCTTCACCAACGATAAGGGTGGATCCCTCGAAATCGACGTACAGGCGTAGATTTCAAACCACGGCAAGCGGCGTGGATTACGATCTGCAGTGATACTGACCGTTCTCATGGCGCGGCCGCTTCGTATTCAGTGGAGAGGAAAGAAAGGGGAAGCGAACCTTTCTTCTTCAAGCCACTGCTTTTATAGGTATTCCGCCGATTGACTTTCGGCAGATGACGCGAGACAGTCCTGAATATTTCCTGCCGAGTACGTGTGCATGAAAACCGCGCTGTCTTGAAGACTGGAGGTGCTCAATGCGGAAAGCTCAACAAATCAGTCGCCGAACGTGGTTGGTCCAGGTCGCCTTGGGCGGTTTCGCGGTATGGAGCGAGCTCAATTTCGGCTTCGGGCGCAGGGGGTGGGGTGTCGCCATCGGGGGCCGCGACCTCGCGATCGGGGTCGCCCACGCGCAGAGCCTGGGGCCGGCCGAAGCTCTTCGGGTCAACATGGGCTTCGTTAACGCTTACGTTCTGATCCGGGGGAAGGAGGTGGCGGTCGTCGATACAGGCACGCCCGGCAATGCGTCGAAGTTCGCGGACGTCGTTCGCACAGCTAACCTCGGTTGGGACGCGCTTCACCACGTGATCCTGACCCACTATCATCCCGACCACATTGGCAGCGTTGGCGAGGTGCTCGGGACGGCCCCGAAGGCAACGGCGTACGCCGGCACCGCGGACATCCCGCAGATCAAGTCACCGCGCCCGATCAAGGCTGTCGGTGACAACGACGAAGTGTTCGGCCTGCGCGTAATCGCGACGCCCGGTCACACCCCGGGTCACATATGCGTGTTCGATCCGGCCGGGTCGCTGCTTATTCTGGGCGACGCCATGAACAACATCAGCAGCAAACTCAGTGGCCCCAATCCGCAGTACACCGCCGACATGGCCACGGCGCATCAGAGTGTGAAGAAGCTAGCGCGACTCACGTTCAACCGCGCCGTCTTCGGCCATGGGGAACCCATCGACAAGGGAGCCTCGCAGGCGATCGCCAAGCTGGCCGGAAACCTCTGAGCTGCCCATCCGTAAAATTCATCCCAAGGGCGCGGTCGCGTTTGCGCAAAGGTGTTGATTGCGCAGTTCTCGGGCGTAAGCTGGTCTATAAGTGCCGAAGTCAGACGGCAGAGGCAGTAAATGAAGAAAAAACCACAGCGCAAGCGGTGGGTGAGAGGCGTCGCGACCGAATCGACTTTCCCGCCGGCGGGAACATTTAAAGGATCGGCGACTCAAATCGCCAGGACAATGGCGAGTAAGCGAGTCTCGCCGAAGGGTTTAGGTTCCGGGATCCGGATGATCCAGTTCTTCATTAATCGCGCGGGAAAGGGGCTCTCGCCAACTCGCCGCCGTGAGATCGAGCGCGCGAAGCGGATCCTGCAGCGCCGCGTCGCCGCGAATAAAACGGCAGCTCGGACGAAGACGAGCACGCGAGATCGAGCACCGAAACGCGCAAGGCGCCGGCGTTTAAAGAAGTAGGTATCGCTCCAACGCGTGAACGATCCTTTTTGACTTGGCTACGACCGCACGATTTCCTCGAACGAAGGCTCCGGCATTCCGGCTTTCCAGGTCGGGTCTCGCAGCTCGAGCCGGTTGCCGCTCGGATCGAGAAAGTACAACTCCCTTCCCGTGAAATGACCCTTCGCGCGATAGACCAGCTCTGTGACGGGGATTTTCTTTTCGTGAAAAACCTTGCAGGCCTTTACCAGCGTCTCCGGGCTGACGGTGAAAGAATGATGGACTCGTTGTTCCAAAGCGGACGATTTTTGCGGTTGCTCGCGCTGGCACAAGAGAATGTTGTGATCGCCGACATTAAAGCAGGACATGCCGGAGTTACCGAGCCGGCCCATGGGGTTGAGCCCGAGCAACTCACCGTAGAACTCTTCCGACTCCGCCAGATCGTTCACCGGAATCGACCAGTGCGTAACGCCCTCGACTTTTAATATCGCCATAAAAGCCTCCTGACTAAGTGATGGTTATGAAGAAGTTTGTACACCCCCTCACCCTCACCCTCTCCCGCAAGGTGAGAGGGAACCTGAAGAATGTCCCCTGCCTTGACGGGTAAGGAGGAGGGTGATCGAATTGGGCATGAGAAATTTTGGCACAATCACCCGTAGTGTCAACGTAGCTTTCACCGAAAGCCATCGGCAACGCCGGTCGCTCATTGACACCGTTGTCCGGAGCCAAAGCGATGTCATCCTGAATTTCCCGGGTCCAAAAGACGGTGCAGAACTCGTTTATTGACTCCGGCCAAAGCGTCAGGTTAAAGGTAGGTGGAGTGAACCGACTATGATTGCTGCAGTTGTTCTTTCAGCGGGCGAATCGAGCCGGATGGGGCGGCCCAAGGCCCTGCTGCCCATCGGGGATAAGACTTTCATCGAAGCCATCGTATCCGCCCTGAGGGAAACTCGCGTAGAAAAAATCGTGGTTGTGCTCGGTCACAATCCTGATGAGATCAAGTCAAAGATTGTCCATCTCCCGGTCGAAGTTTTGCTCAATCCCAATTACACGAGCGGCCAGCTTTCCTCTTTGATCGTCGCCATCCGGTATCTTGGAAACGAGAAGGACATAGAGGGCGTGCTCGTCCACCTTGTGGATCATCCCTTCTTGAACCCGGCATTGGTCAATCACATGATCGACCGCTTCGAGGAATCAAAAAAGCTCATCGTTGTTCCTCGATACAGAGGCCGGCGAGGCCATCCGGTTTTATTTTCGCGCCGGCTCTTTGCCGAGTTGTTGGAAACTCCTTTGGACCAAGGCGCGAAAGCGGTCGTGCATGCCCATCGCGATGAGACCCTCGAAATCGATGCTGAAGAAGAGGGAGTCATTGTCGACATCGACACCCCGGAGGAATACCGCAAATACGCAAGGAGGCAATGAATGTCGAAGTTGAGACTTTCGCTGGCCTGTGGCCCGTATGATCTGGTGAAACCGCTCATCGACGGGGAAGTCAGTCCCCCCGGGGTCGATCTCAATGTCCTTACGATGGCCTCACCGGAAAGGCACGGGCGGATGCTCCGCCATGAGGAGTTCGATATTTGCGAGCTCTCTCTCGTTGCCTACCTCGTCGCTCGAGATCGCGGCCGGCGCTTCACAGCGATCCCCGTTTTTCCGCATCGACGCTTTCGCCACGGGTATATGATCAAGCGGACGAATTGTGGCATCGAGAAGCCTTCGGATCTGAACGGGGCGAGAGTAGGATTGGACACGCTGCAGAACTCCGCCGGCCTTTGGATGCGAGGAATTTTGCAGGACCACTACGGTGTGGATCTGAGGAGCATCGAATGGTGGTGCCAGGAAGAGGAGGACATACCCTTTGAGCCGGCTTCCTGGATGAGGGTGCGGCGGGTTCCCAAGGGGAAGAATATCGACCAGATGCTTGGAAATGATGAGCTGGAGGGATCTCTTTACCCGGAAACCCTTCCTTCGATCAGGAACAACTCTCCCAAGGTGGGACTTCTTTTTCCCGATCCGAAGGAAGCCGAGGCTGACTATTACAAGAAGAGCGGAATCTTTCCCATCATGCATACGGTCGTGATCAAGGACGAAATCCTCGAGCGGAATCCATGGGCGGCGGTGAGTTTTCTCCAGGCTTTTCAAAAGGCGAAGGAGATTTGCTATCAACGCATGAGAGACCCGCGCAATTTCGCCGTGGTCTGGGTTAACGAGCTACTGCAAGAACAGAAGGAGATTTTTGGGCCGGATCCGTGGCCATACAATCTGGAAGATAATCGTACAGCCCTGGAGGCAGTGGTCCGTTACGAGTTTGATCAGGGAATGATCCAAAGGAAGCCCAGGGTCGAGGATCTTTTCTTTCCAGCGAGCCTGCAGGAAATCCAGCATTACTTATAGCCTTACCTGAGAAAATCTTCCCGCCACTACTAGGTGCAAAGACATGCAGAGTAAAGGGGCGTTCCCGAAACGGAAGAACCTTGACCAAGCGGCCCGGTCCCGCAACCGCAGGGAGCAACTCAAGCCCGCAGGGAAAAAAGAGCCTCTTCACCCCTCAGATAAGGGAACCGCTCCGGAGCGAGAAAAGTTCTTCTCTTTTCTTGTTTACCCGGTCTTGTTCGTATTTCTCATTTACCCTTACGGGGACTACGACTGGGGTTGGCATTATCGATATGGGGAATTTCTCTTCAAGCAGGGACGGATTCTTCGGGAGGACATCTTCTCCTGGACGATGCAGGGTTATGAATGGGTGAACCATTCGTGGCTTTTCGATCCGCTTCTTTATGTTCTGTTTAACCAGTTTTCTTTTTTTGGTCTTTCCATAGCCGGGGCTATCGTCGCCTTGCTGGCGTTCTATTTTGCCGTCAAGCCATTTCGTCTTTCCTATTGGCAAAACGCGATACTGGCGATTGCGTTTGGGGCCCTGATGTCTCCCGTCCTGGATCATGGCCTGCGTTCCCAGGTTGTCGGCGTCCTGCTGCTATCGTACTTTATGTTTGTTCTCTTACAGGCGCGTGAGGGCAAAACCTGGACGTATCTCGCTCTTCCGCCTCTGTTTTTGATCTGGGTCAATTTCCACGGGTCCTTTCTCGTGGGGATCATACTCTTCACGGTTTTTTTATTCTGCGACTTTTTTCTATTATTCAGATCCAGGATCGTTTCGATTCCGGCTCATTGGGCGCGGCTCTTCGCATCTTTTCTCGCGTCGACCGCCGCAACTTTCATTAACCCCTTTACTTACCACGTGTATGTAGAGGCAGTACGGCATTTTCGCGACCCGCTCCTTACCCACGTCCTCGAGTGGTATCCCGTAGAGTTGACGAGCCCCATCGGCATATATCTCCTGATCTATACTTGTTTTTTGGCCCTTGCCTTTATTATGAGAAGGCGGCTCTCGGATGGTCCTTTAATCGCGAGTTCCTTGCTTCTTTCGTATCTGGCGTTTCGGGCCCTTCGGAATATCGCGCTGTATGTGATCGTCACGTTGCCCTTTGCCGCGTTGATTCTCAAGGAGGTGAAGCTCCCTGTGAACCGGTGGAAAGTGCAGCCGTGGATGATCATTGCCGTCCTCGCACTGGTTCTTGGCTTTGCCCACCTGAGAAGAGTGCCTCGATTTGATTTTGGCATGTCGGATTACTGCGCGTATTCTTCGGGGTGTTCCGAGCGTTTGACGCGCTATCTGCTGCAAAATCCGCCGGTCGGGCGAGGCTTTAATTTTTACGATTGGGGCGGATATTTGATTGGAAGAGGAATTCCCGCAAAGCTGTTTGTGGACGGGCGCATGCATCTTTGGGAACGCCAGGGCTATCGACCGTTTCTCGAACATTCACGAATCTACGATTGGGAGGATATCAAGAGATTCCGCGACTATCGGTTTGACTGGGTCATCGCCCAAACCGATTCGCCGCTTAGCAGAACCTTGCAGTCGTCAAATGATCAGTTGGGCTTGGGGCGTTGGAAAAAGATGTTTTCGGATGAGCGGGGGAGTTATTTTGTTAGAGTACAGTGAAGGGTAAGGCGTAAAGCAGCGCAAGAGATTTATGCGTGCCATGGTGTTGGAAGCCGCCGCGGGACCGTTACAAAAGACGGAATATCCTCGCCCGATTCCCGGGGCCGGTCAGATTCTCATTCGCATTCGCGCCTGTGCGATTTGCAGGACAGACCTCCACGTGGTGGATGGGGAATTGCCGGAACCCAAGCTCCCTTTAATCCCCGGTCATCAGATCGTTGGCCTGGTTGCGGAACCGGGTCCCGGTGCGAGCCGATTCCACACCGGGGAGCGGGTGGCTGTCCCCTGGTTGGGATGGACTTGCGGCCGTTGTCATTTCTGTGCCTCCGGGCGGGAAAACCTCTGCGATGCCGCGCGCTTTACAGGCTATCATCTCGATGGAGGGTATGCCGACTATGCCGTGGCCGACGAGCGGTTTTGTTTTTCCCTGCCGCACGGGTACTCGGATCTCGAGGCGGCGCCGCTGATGTGCGCCGGTCTCATCGGTTACCGGTCTCTTGTTTTGGCAGGAGAGGCGGAGCGCGTCGGGTTTTACGGCTTTGGAGCTTCAGCGCATATTTTGGTGCAGGTCGCCCGGTTTCAAGGACGGAAGGTTTACGTTTTCACACGGCCGGGCGATACGGCCGGACAGAAGTTCGCGTTGGATTTGGGAGCAGAATGGGTCGGGGATTCAAATAAGTCACCACCGGAGAAACTGGATAGCGCCATTATTTTTGCGCCTGCCGGTGAGTTGGTTCCGGCGGCGCTGCGGATTGTCACGAAGGGCGGAATTGTCGTATGTGCCGGGATCCACATGAGCGATATTCCCTCTTTTCCATACGGCTTGCTTTGGGGCGAACGGGTCATCAGGTCGGTTGCCAATTTGACTCGCCGGGACGGCGAGGAGTTTCTCGCTCTCGCCCCGAAAATTCCGATCAGAACACAGGTGGAAACATTCCCCTTGGAATCTGCTAATGAAGCCTTGCAGGCGCTGAGAACCGGGCACATTCGTGGTTCCGGTGTGCTGGTTGTAAGCAGCTGGCCGGGCTAGGTCCTATGCCCTTTCTTCATCTGAAATCGTCTTTGGCAAGAGCTCGGGAAAGTGAAAATCGTGGATCGCGACATTCTCGATGCCGAAATCGATCATCGATTGAATATCCAAAGCGGATTCAGCTCTTAGCACCTCAGCCAGTCCCGCGTTCGTGGCCGGATGGCGAGGAACAAAAAGCTGGCAGCAATCCTGGTCGGGAATGACGGAGATTTCGAACGTCCCGATCTTGCGCGCCTGGTCGATGATTTCAGATTTATCCATTCCTACCAGCGGCCGTAAGATGAGGAGGCGGCTCGCCTCTTCTATGACCGAAAGATTCGCGAGGGTCTGAGACGCGACCTGACCCAGGCTCTCGCCGGTGACGAGCGCGCTCGCCTTTTCTTTTCGCGCGATCGCTTCCGCGATGCGCAGCATCATTCTGCGGTACAGCACCACCCTGAGCGGCCTTAAAACAGACGCCACAATGCGCCGTTGGATCTCACCGAACGGAACCAGATACAGCCGGCTGCGAAATTGGTGGCGCGTCAACAATTGGACAAGCTCTCGGACCTTATGTTGAGAAGTTGCATCGAGGAACGGAAAACTGTGAAAATGAACGTAAACCAGCCTGCACCCTCGGCGCATCATGCGGTAGGCTGCGACCGGAGAGTCGATACCCCCTGAGATGAGAGCGACAACTCTGCCGCTGACGCCGACAGGCAGACCGCCCGCGCCGGGGATTTTCTCATAGCCGAAAAAGGCGTCGTCAGGAAGAACTTCTACTGCAATCGTCAACTCGGCATTTTCGAGATCAACCCGGGCATGAGACTGTTCCTGGATCGCAGCCCCCAGTTGGCGGTCTATCTCCGGCGAGGTTAGCGGAAATCTCTTGTCGGCCCTTTTCGTCTGCACACGAAATGAGGCAAAGCGCGTCCCTTCCAGCGAGGTGAGAATTTGTTGTTTCAGAAGCGCGAGATCCGGCTCTGTCCGCACAGCGAAAGAAAAATTCGCTACTCCGAAAACGCTCTGAACTCGCCGGCGAATTTCCTCCGTATCGCTCTCCCTTTCGAATAGCACGAGGATCCGGCCCGGTAGACTCTTTATCTCGCGGAATCCCAGGTCCCTTACCGACGCGACGAGATTCTCCTTGAGCCGCTCTATAAAATATCGGCGGTTTCCTTTTTTGAGGGCGACTTCATGATAACGGACCAGAACCGATCGCATGAAAATAACATAGCAAATTTGCACTCCTTTTGCATGAAAGCGGCTCTATGATAAAATAATCGGCGAGGAGACGAAGATGGAAAAGTTCAGAAAGATCTCGGATGCCACGCGTTTCGCGCCGGAAAAGATGCAAAAGAACAACCTCTTCAAAACCGAGAGGATGTATTGCGATCTCTATTGCTTTGAACCGGGTCAAGTTCAGGCGCCGCATGTGCACGAGGAATCGGACAAAATTTATTTCGTGGTCGACGGCAGGGGATTGTTCCAGATCGGCGAAGACGAAATGGAATTAGGAGCGGAGGAAATCGCGATAGCGCCGTCCGGACAAAAGCATGGTGTGAGCAACCGCGGCCCCGAACGGCTGGTGCTGCTTGTTTTCATGGCCCCGAAGCCCGCCCATGGCTAGGGTTATGCAAGTCGAGCAGCGCAACCAGGTTTATCAGGCCAACGACGCGTTTTACAACGCCTTTCAGGAACTCGATATTCAGGCGATGGAGAAGGTCTGGGCGAAAGCCGCCTACATCCAATGCATTCATCCCGGTTGGACCCTCATTCGAGGCTGGGACGCGGTCATGGCGAGCTGGCGCAGGATTTTTGAAGATACAAAAGAAATGAGCTTTTTGTTATCCGATGTCCAAATTACAGTCCGTGGCCCGGTTGCCTGGGCCACACTATACGAGAACATCACCAGTCGAATCGGCAGCGAGACGGTTTCCGCCACCGTGTTGACGACCAATATCTTCGAAAAAAGCCCCGGTCGCTGGCAATTGATTCACCATCATGGCTCCAACGTCGTCCGGCCTCCGACCCAATCCAATATTACGGTTCACTGAAGGGCCATGCGAACGCTTTCAGGGCAAGTTTCCATTGTGACGGGCGCGAGCAGGGGGATAGGAAGGGCTATCGCGCTCGTCCTGGGAGAATCCGGTTCGCGCGTCGTTTTGGCATCCCGCTCAGAACCAGAGCTTACGACGGTAAGAGAGGAGATCCGAAAGAAAGGCGGCGACGCTTTGGTGATGGTTTCGGACCTGACCCGTGAAGACGACTTGCGCAAGCTTGTCAACGGAACTTTGCAAGAGTGGGGCAGGATTGATTACCTGATCAACAATGCGGGGTGGGGGAAGCACGCGCCGGTGGCAAAGGCAAGGCTGGAAGATTGGGATCGCACCTTTCAAACCAACCTGCGAGCTCCGATGATTCTCAGCCAGTTGGTGCTTCCAATACTGATAGAACAGAAAGCCGGAGCGATCGTTAATATTTCCTCTATCTCCGGCAAGACGGGACAGGCGGAAAGCTCAGCATACTCAGCATCAAAGTTCGGCCTGATCGGGTTTAGCCAATCGCTTTTCGAGGAAGTGAGGGAATATGGAATCAAAGTGGCGACAATTCTTCCGGGCTACGTGGACACGCCGATGATCCCGCCCGTGCGGAGATTGGATCGCAGTAAAATGATACGTCCCGAAGACATCGCTCATACGGTTCTGTTCATTCTGACTTCTCCAGCCTCCTGCTGTCCGGTAGAAATCACCGTCCGGCCACAGCAAACGCCGTACAAGTAACCGGAGACCGCAGGAGCCGGCAGGCGGTAGGCAGTAAAAACGGTTTTTGGCCGCCGGCTGCATTCTGCCTAGTCAACCAGAGACTCGAGAAAAGAAACGGTCACCTCGTTTAGCCCTTTAACGATGGCGTCGGCGTGCGCGAGCTCTTCTGCGGGATGGGAGTTCGTGACGGCGAGGCATTTAATGCCGGCGCGGTGAGCGCCTGATATTCCTTCCCTGGAATCTTCAATGACAAGGCATTCCGCCGGAGAGATAAGACGGCTGCGACCGCTCGCGTCATTTAACCTCGAGAGAGCTTTCAAAAAAATTTCCGGGCTGGGTTTCCCGTGAGTCACATCCTCAGCGCTTACGATGACCTGAAAGCATTCTCTTAAACCCATGGCCCGCAAAATTGTTTCAATTTCGTGGCGGAGAGCGCCTGAGGCAATGGCCAGCGGATAACGCGATGAAAGAGGGGGCAATAACTCCTGAACTCCCGGGAAAATGGCAATTCCTTGCTGGATGGACTCCAGATAAAGCCGCGCCTTGCGCTCGATCAATTCGTTCAATAATGAATCATCCAGCGGCCGATTATGTTCGCGATAGGCAAGCTGAAAGCAGCCGCGGTCGTCCAGTCCCAGGTAGCGCTCGTAATAATCGTCTTTGGAGAGCGACAAGCCCTTTTCCTCGAGGACTTTCTGGAACAGCTCCAGATGGATAGGCTCATCGTTCACGATGATTCCATTAAAGTCGAAAATAATTGCGTGAAGCACATTAAAGGGATATAGGATCTCCGCTTTTGTTTCAACGATAACTGTTGTAAAAAGAATAGAATGGCTCACGCGAAACACAATCATGGCGGGGTTGAATACCGATTTTGTCCCTGCTGCGGCGGCGATTTGGCTCTGAGAAAGCTCAAGTCGATCGAGCCTGAACGGCTTGTGTGCCAAAAATGCTCGTTCATCTTTTATATGGATCCCAAGGTGGTCGCGGGGACACTCTGCGCCATTGACGGGCGGGTGGTCCTGTTACGCAGAGGAGTGGAGCCCGCAATGGGGAAGTGGGTGTTTCCGGGAGGCTATGTGGATCGCGGAGAGAGCGTCCGGGAGGCCGCGATTCGCGAAACGCAAGAGGAATCGAATCTTCTGGTCAGGCTTTCTTCTTTGCTTGACGTTTACTCGTATCCTCAGTCGCCTAATGTGATCGTGGTCTATACCGCGGAGGTGGTGGCGGGAGAGCTTCAAGCCCGCGATGAGTCTCTTGAAGCGGGGACATTCGAGCCATCTCGAATTCCGTGGGATGAGCTGGCCTTTCCAAGCACCACCGATGCCCTCAAGGATTACGTCAGGTTTTACCTGCCCCAGAAGAGCTTTTGAAGACGGCTCGCTTTGATCAGGCGGGAGTTTGTGAATCGCCCGGATCATAAACCGGTCAAAACTGTCTCCGGTTGATGTCTCAAAGCTGGTATTAAGGAGGTTTTTATGGCGATGCCCAATGTTGGTGAGAAGGCGCCGGACTTCAGCCTGCCGGTTAGCAGGGACCAGAAGGTCGGACTGAAAGATTATCTGGGAAAGAAAAATGTCGTTCTGGCTTTTTACCCGTTAGACTTTACCGGAGGCTGACAGCAGGAGCTCACGAACTTCGAAGCCGACCGTAAGAGCTTCGAAGCGAGAGACGCTCAGGTCCTGAGCGTGAGCGTTGATTCAGTTTTCTCGCATAAGGCGTTCGCAGAGAAGATGGGCGGAATCAATTTTCCCATGCTTTCCGACTTCTATCCGCATGGCAGCATTTGCGCCATGTATGATTGCCTGCGGCAGGAAGGCTATCCGAGGCGGGCTGTGTTTATTATCGATAAACAGGGAGTGATTCGGTTCCGCAAAGAATATGAAAAAGGCATTCCGGAGACTCAGGAGTTACTGGCGGAGTTAGACAAAATCAACCAGTCCTAGGCGCAAACAGTTCCCAATCATTCAGAACCCCCTCTTCATCCTCCCCCGCGTCGCGGGGGAGGAGAGAGGTGGGGGAAGGGCCAATCAGGTCTCGATCAAGAGATCGTCTCCCTCTACTCTGATTTGGTATTTCTCCACACTTATCGCCGGATTCATCTCGCTCACACCGGTGGTTACGTCGTATCTCCAGGCGTGCCATGGGCAGACGACGATCTTTCCTTCAAGCTCACCCTCTCCGAGAGGGCCGCCTCGATGGGCGCATGTATTATTGATCGCGTAGAAGTTCCCGTCCACGTTGAACACCGCCACGGGCTTCCCATTCACGTCCACGGTCTTTCCCGAACCCGCGGTAATCTCGCCGGTTTTGCAGATTCTGACAAAGCCTGCCATCGATTGCTCCTTTCTGAGAGTTCGCTCATCTATGGCCTGGATCCGCTCACGCGGTCCGGTCAGCGAGATTGTCGTTTTATAAACGGAAGCGCCGCAACTTCCGCAGGGATGATTTGTCCGTCATGGATGATGGAGACGAGTGTCCCCGGCTGTAAGTAGTCGCGGTGCAGATAGCCAAAGGCAACCGGCCGCTGCAGAGCGGGTGAGAGAACGGAGCTGGTCACCCGCCCGATATCGCTGTCGCCGGCCCGTATCCCATCGCCCGCGCTCGCGACCTGGTCTCCCGTGAGGATCAGCCCGGAAAGCCTTTTGTTGACGTGCCCCCTGGAGCGGATTCTCTCCACGACCTCCTGTCCAAGGTAGCAGCCTTTTTGAAAACTCACGAGCCTATCTAATCCCGTTTCTAGAAGTAAGGTGCCGTCATCGATGTCCACGCCGTAAACGGGAATCCCGGCCTCGATCCGGAGAATATCCTGAGCCTCCAGCCCGACCCAATCGAGGGAAAAAGCTTTTCCAACTCGCTCGATATCGGCTACGACCGATTCCAGATCTTTAACGCGCAGGAGCAAATCGTATCCCTCTTCCCCGGTGTGGGAGCAGCGAATCAAGCGGAGTTCGGCTCCTCCCGGCTCGAGGGCGCAATGATCTAATTCCTTTTCAGGGATTTGATCGTGAGGGAATAATTCCTTGACCGACGGCCCGGCTTTACCTCCCTGAAGCGAGACGATCCCGTATTCACCTGTCAAATCGGCAATCTCGACTTCATCGGCGATGAGGTAGCGGTTCAGGTGAGAAACAATTTTATCTTTTAACGGTTCCCGGAGATCTAATAAGAAGTAATCGCTCGCGCTGAATATTCTTGTATCCGCCAGAACCTTCCCCTGAATATCCAAGATCGCGGCGTAAACCCCTTGTCCCGGGGACAGGCTCTTCAAGTCATTGGAAACCATTCCTTGCAGATAAGACACCCGATCAGGCCCTTCAAAACGGAGTAGACCGCGATCGCACAGATCCAAAATGCCAACCCCGGACCGAACGCTGCGGTACTCACGGAGGGGATCGCCAAAGTTCAGCGGCATAAGCCAGCCCTCTCTGTCAACCAGAGGGGCGCCTTTCCTTCGGTGATGGTCAGCGAGGGGAGAGAGTTTTGCCATCGGTTACTAAATATAAACCGATCGCCAGAGGTTGACAATCCGCGCCAGGTTCCCATTTAATTGAAATACGAGAATGAAAACGGCCAGGAACAAAGACGATCTCGATCTCCGTAAGCTGGAAATTTTCTATTGGGTTGCGGAACTGAGGAGTTTTTCCCTGGCGGCGGATCGCCTCTCCCTCAGCCAGCCCACGGTCAGCGCCCACATTCGGGAGTTGGAAGAAAAGTTAAGCACCCGGATTCTCGATCGGGTGGCTGGAGAGGTAACCCCGACGGCCGTGGGACAGGTCCTTTTAGAACGAGCGCGAGCGCTATTGGCCTTCAAGCGAGAGACTCTAGCAGCCCTCAATCAGTTTCAAGGAAAGCTAAAAGGCGAGCTTCTGGTCGGCGGCAGCAACATCCCGGGAGAATACATCCTGCCGCATAAGCTAGGCGCTTTTTTAAAGAAATATCCCGAAGTGAGACCGATCCTTCGGATTGGCGATTCCGCCGGCATCGTTGAGGCCGTCTTGGATGGCCAGGTAGAGCTGGGGTTCGTGGGATTCAGAGGGGAGGATGGAAGATTGACATTCCAGAAGCTCTGGAAGGATGAGATGGTGCTTGCGGTGCGTAGAAATCATCCTTGGGCCGGCCAGAAGTCGGTGGACTTGGGAGATCTTAAGAAAGAGAGCTTCATTTCCCGCGAGAGCGGATCGGGCACCCTTCGTTCATTTCGTCGATTGCTCAGCCGGAAAGGGCGAGAGCCCGAAAAGCTGCTGCGCGTCGTAATGGAGCTGGGCAGCACAGAGGCCGTCAAAGAGGCCCTTATAGCAGGGCTTGGAGTCTCGATTCTTTCCCGGACCTCCATTCAGAGGGAGATCCAGAATGGACTGTTAAGAGAGGTCCCCATCCGCGGATTCAAAATGGAGCGGGATTTCTACCTGGTCTTTCACCGCCAGCGCGCTCTCTCACCCGTCTCCCACGCGTTTATCCAATTCCTAAAGCAGCACTGATAGTCATCGATTCGCCGGTATATAGAAAAAACTTGCTTTTTGCCTGGAGCCATTGAATTTGTCTATTTGACATATAGTTTTTTTATGCTGGACTGGAAAAAGCATCGTTTAAAATCAACATCGCCAGGAGGAGAAAAATGGATCGACGCAGCTTCTTGAAGCAAGGACTTACTGTTTCTGCGGGGCTCGCGCTGGGCCTGCCCAGGTCGGCGCGCTCGGCGGAGGCCGCTGCATCGCCGGCATGGCGAAAGTTCGAAGTGGCGACAAGAGTCGAGGTGCTAGACCCTTCGGGGGTAAGCCGGGTTTGGCTTCCGCTTCCACTGATGAGCGATACCAACTACTTTAGGCGCATAGGGGATACGTGGACGGGCAACACGACCACGGCGGGCATTTTTCGCGATGAGAAGTATGATGCCGGACTGGTCTATGCCGAGTGGTCAGCGTCGGAGAAGGCGCCCGTTATCGAGCTGACCAGCCGTTTTGTCACGCGGGACCGGCGGGTGAACCTTATCAAGAGGCCGGCCGGCTCGGTCAAAGAGGACAAGCAAGTGCTTCAACTCTACCTTGAGCCTACGGAGCTTCTTCCGACCGACGGGATCGTGGGTGAGAGCGCCCGTGAGATCACCAAAGGACGCAAACGCGATGTAGACAAGGCCCGAGCGATCTATGAATGGATCGTCGATAACACGTTTCGCGACCCCAAAGTGAAGGGATGCGGCCTTGGCGACATCAGGAGCATGCTCGAGACGCGCTATCTCGGCGGCAAGTGTGCGGACCTCAACGCGCTCTATGTCGGACTGGCGCGAGCGGCGGGACTGCCCGCGCGCGACGTCTACGGCGTACGCTGCGCAGCCTCGGGGGAATTTAAGAGCCTCGGCAAAGCAGGAGACATTACCAAAGCGCAGCACTGCCGGGCGGAGGTCTATCTCACCGGCTACGGCTGGGTGCCGGTCGACCCGGCCGATGTTCGGAAAGTGGTCTTAGAAGAGAAACCCGAAGGGCTTCCGCTCAGCGATCCGATCGTGAAGAAGGCCCGAGCCAAGCTCTTCGGCTCCTGGGAAATGAATTGGTTGCCGTTTAACTATGCGCACGACCTTAAACTGCCCAAGGCTGCGGGGGTGGCGATTCCGTTTCTAATGTACCCGCAGGCGGAAACGGCCGAAGGCCGAAAAGACAGTCTGGAACCCGAAACTTTCCGCTACACGATGTCGGCCCGCGAACTTACGGTCTAGCGGAATTTGCCCGAAAGTGGCGCAGTCGAAGGGAGCCTCGGGGCGAACGGCTTCGGGCCGCGGCCGACCTGCGCTCGCCTGCCAGGCCTCGTGCATTTCTAGGCGCCCTCACCTCTATGTCATCTCTCACAGCGGAGACGGGCTGTCCCTATCCGCCCCTGTAGTGCTGCAGGGCCTCAGGCAACCATTGCTTGATTTGTTGAATGCGCCGTTCGTCGCTCGGGTGCGTAGACAAGAACTCGGGTGGCTTCTGACCTTTGGCGGCCTGGGACATTCTTTGCCAGAAACCGACGGCAGCCCTCGGGTCATAGCCGGCCTTTGCCATGAGAATAAGGCCGATATGGTCAGCCTCGGATTCCTGAGCCCGGCCCCAGGGTAAGACCAGGCCCAATGTGGCGCCTGCGCCATAAAGTTTGAGAAAATCATCCCGAAAGCCGGGTTTGATCTTTCCAACCCCCGCAGCGAGAATTTCGCCGATCACCTGGGCTCCCAGCGCCTGGCTCATCCGTTCAGCGCCGTGGCGCGCGAGCGCGTGAGCGACTTCGTGTCCCATCACGACGGCATCGCCGGTGGCGTCTCCCGTGATCGGCATGATGCCTTCCCAAAAAGCCACCTTGCCGCCAGGCAGGCAAAAAGCGTTGATCTCCTTTCCCTCAAGAACGTTGAATTCCCAGTCAAAGTCCGGCCTCTCAGCGACTAGTTGAATACGGCGCCCAACCTCCCTGATCCGTGCCTGGTAGGCACGGTTCTTGGACAGTGGATATTTTTTTCGTATCTCTTCGTAAGCGTCTCCGCCCAGCTCCTTTTCCTGGGAGGCCGATATGAGACTTAATTGACGGCGCCCGGTGTATTCGACGGTAGCGCAAGCGGCCAGAACCACGCCAAGCAGGATGAGGCCAAATGCCTTTCGGTTCATGGTTGCTCTTCCTCCTCAAGAAGACGGCTTTGTCGGCAAAGATTCTTGCACAGAACCGAGCCGAGTTTTTTTGATTGTTCCACAGCGGTGAGACAACTCAAGGGGCCTTACCAACGAACTTGTTCGTCCAGAGGACGCCTTCCGCAGCGGACGGCGTTTTAGCGGGATCTTTGACCATTTTCGCGGCAACCGCGAATTTTATGACTTTTTGCCAGCCTTCACTGCTCATATTTCCCCATCGCGGCATCGCGTTGACTACCATATTGTAGGAAAGATCAAAAACGTCGTCACTCAGCCGCTTCGGGTTAAAGAGGCGGTGAGCGCGGAGCGCGGCCTTAGCTGATGCGGGATTCGAATGAAAAAGCGCGCCGCCGCGAGAAATGGCCCTGGCAACGGCCCTGGCAATCTTCGGCTCTTTCTCGGCGAAATCGGGTCGGACCATCAGCACCTCGAAAGGATACTCAGTGAGCTCGGGCACTTCGCCTCGCCCAAGCGGGATCAGAACGTATCCCTTGCCGCCGGGTTCAGTCGATTCTCCCGAAGGAGGAGAGAGAGCGAAGGCGTCAACGACCCCGTTGATCAAAGAGCTGGGAAGCTCTGTCCCGCCCAGGTAAACGAACTTGAGTTTGTCGGCGGCGTGGGGTCCGAGTTTGGAAACGAGAAACTTGACCACCTGCTCCGAGGCCGAGCCCGGGCTTGTCGCGCCTATCGGGCCAAGCTGGGTCAGGACTTTGATGCGGGCGTCAATAGGACTGTCGCGGCTCACGCCGAATTTATCCGCAATCGACTTCCGAACCGCCACGCTCATCGTGACATTGCGGTTATGGGCCTGAATCGCAATCAGCGGCGCTCCCTCTTGGTAAGTTAAAATAAGGCCCTCGGAAGAGGAGGCACAAAAGTTCGCGGAACGGCCAACCACGGCCGTCTGACAAACGGATCCGCCGCTGACCACTGACACCTTGGCGGTGACGCCCTCTTGCTCAAAGTAATTGAGCTGCTCGGCAACCCAAAGCGCGGAGAAGGCGAGGTTAGGCACGGCCGTCACAATCGTGACCTCTGGCAAACCCTTCTGGGCCTTTGCCTGCGAAGGCACGCCAAAAGCAACGGTCAAGGCCATGAGTCCAGCCAACCATAAAGGTCGCGCGCCCTTGATCATCTTGAAATCCTCCTCTCTAACCCTGAATGCGAATTTGTTCCGTCTGCGTCTGCCATCGCAGCACTTTTTTTTCGACTCGATCGGCTATTTTGTCCATAACGATCACCATGAGCATTAGGATAATAATTCCGGCGAATACGTCGGCGGTCCTAAAAACTCCCGCTGAGAGCCGGATAAAAAAGCCGATGCCTTCCGTCGCGGCGATGAACTCGCCAACAATGGCGCCGATAACCGAAAAAGGAATGCTCGTCCTGATTCCGGTGAAAACGTAGGGAGAGATGGCCGGAAAAATCACCCTGAACGTAAGCTTCCAACTCCTCGCTCCCATGAGTCTTGCAAGATCGACATATTCCTGGTCCAT
>JACQUW010000216.1 GCA_016210115.1 Deltaproteobacteria bacterium
GTCTAAGATAGGTACAAATATAGATCGGTTTGCGCGACTGGCGTCTACGTGGAATAAACCACGGGGGAGTGCAAAACTTTAAGACGGCCGAACGCCTGGGTCTCTTAACTAAAGAGGTTCAGGCTTTTTTTTGGCCTCTCTTCAGAGGAGCAGCACCGCTGGATATAAGTTCAGCCGTCAGCGCGGCAGCCTTAACGTTTGGCTCGCCAATATGCGGTGAATGGCTGAGGGAGCTAAATCAAAATGATTAAACAATATCTGCTAGCGCCGGGCCCCACGCCCATCCCCGATGAGGTCACCCGGGCCATGGCGGCCACGATCGTTCATCACCGGACGCCCCAGTACAGCCGGATTTTTAGCGAGGCCCGGCAGGGCCTCAAAACTCTTTTCGGAACCCAAAACGACGTGCTGGTTTTGGCCTCTTCCGGTACAGGCGCAATGGAAGCTGCAGTTGCCAACCTGTTTTCTCCGGGCGAGAAGGTCCTGGTTGTCAACGGAGGTAAATTCGGAGAGCGTTGGCTTAACATTTCCAACGCCTTCGGCCTCCAGCCGATCGATCTTAAGGTTGAATGGGGAAAGGCAGTAAAGGTCGAGGCGATAGAAGAGCAACTCAAGCGCCATTCCGATATTCAGGGGATCTTCGTCCAGGCAAGCGAAACCTCGACCACGGCTGTGCATCCAGTCCGCGAAATCGCGAGGCTTACTCGGAACGGGCCGCTGCTCGTTGTTGATGGTGTTACGGCTGTGGGTGTTTTCCCTGTGCCCCTGGATGCCTGGGGAATCGATGTCCTGGTCACGGGCTCCCAAAAGGCTCTGATGCTGCCGCCCGGGTTGGGCTTTATTGGACTTAGCGACAGGGCCTGGCAGAGGATGGAGAAGGCGAAGCTTCCACGCTTCTATTTCGATTTGAAACTTGAGCGCAAGAGCCAACAAAAGGCCTCTTCTGCGTTTACTCCGGCCGTCTCACTTGTTTTTGGTCTCAAAGCGTCGCTTGAGATGATGCAAAAAGAGGGGCTCGAAAACGTCTATGCCCGCCATGAGCGGTTGGCGCGGGCGACGCGGGCTGCCGCGACCGCCTTAGGACTTAAGCTCCTCGCCCCGGAAAGCCCCAGCCCGGCGGTCACCGGAATCCTGCTCCCCGATGGAGTGGACGGAGAAAAACTTTTGGACTATCTGCGTGACCAAATGGGTATTACCTTTGCCGAAGGACAGGATCAGCTTAAAGGAAAAATCATCCGCATCGCCCATGTGGGTTACATTGGCTCGTTCGACATCATCGTTGCCGTGAGCGCATTGGAAATGGCCCTCAGCAAATTCGGCGTACCGGTTGAGTTCGGTCAAGGCGTGGCTGCCGCCCAAAAAGTTCTAATGGAGACTCTCAGGTAAAACCATGAAGATTCTTGTGACAGACTCCTTATCTCCTCAAGGCATCGAGGTGTTCGAGCGCGCTCCCGGGTTCCAGGTTGATGTGAAACTGGGACTCAAACCGGCTGAGATCAAAAAGATCGTTCAAGATTATGACGGCTGGGTCATCCGTAGCGGCACCAAAGTCACCGCGGAGCTAATCGAGGCCGCTCAAAAGCTCAAGGTTGTCGGCAGGGCCGGTGTCGGTGTGGAAAATGTGGATGTGGAGGCTGCGAGCAAAAAAGGCATTGTCGTTATGAATACCCCGGGCGGGAATAATGTGACGACAGGGGAACACACGATATCGCTGATGCTCTCCCTGGCGCGACACATCCCGCAGGCAGTCGCTTCCCTCAAATCGGGAGAGTGGAAACGGAATAAGTTCATGGGGGTGGAGGTCTGCAACAAAACGCTGGGTGTTATCGGTCTCGGAAACGTTGGCCGGATCGTTGCTGAAAGGGCATTGGGGCTGAGGATGAAGGTCCTTGGCTACGATCCGTATGTTCCGGCAGAGAACGCCGCCCGGCTTGGCGTGGAACCCGTGTCATTGGATGAGATTTATGCGAGATCCGACTTTATCACGGTCCACGTCCCTTTGACTAAAGAAACAACGGGCCTGATCAATCGAAACACCTTTGCGAAAATGAAGGCGGGTGTTCGCATTATCAACTGCGCCCGCGGCGGCATTGTGGATGAAGCGGATCTGGCCGAAGCAATTCGAGAAGGCAAGGTGGCCGGTGCGGCGCTCGATGTCTTTGTTGAAGAGCCTCCGCCACCCGACCATCCTCTGCTCAAATTGGAGCAGGTCATTACGACTCCGCATCTGGGCGCCTCCACCGACGAAGCCCAGCTGAACGTGGCTATAGCCGTTGCCGAGCAAATGGTCGATTATCTCGCGCGCGGTGTCGTCCGCTACGCGGTCAACGTTCCGTCGGTAAGCCCTGAGCTGCTTAAGGTGCTGCGGCCCTATTTCACACTGGCTGAAAAGCTGGGAAGCCTTCAAGTTCAGATGGCGGCCACTCTCCCGAAGGAGGTCCAAATCGAATATGGCGGAGAGGTCACCCAGTACGATGTGACCCCGTTGACTCTGGCCGTGCTAAAGGGGCTCCTGACGCCCATGATGGAATCGAGCGTGAACTACGTGAATGCGCCCCTGATCGCGCGTGAGAGAGGAATCAAAGTTATCGAGTCAAAGAGCAGTCGAGCCGGCGATTTCGCAAGTTCCATCACCGTGCGGGTGAAGACGAAGGAGAAGGAGATCGAGGTCGAAGGCGCGATCTTCGGGAGCAATAATCCCCGGATTGTAAAAGTCGACAGCTTCTATCTCGAAGCCGTGCCCGAAGGCTACATACTCATTCTGCATAACCGGGATGTCCCCGGGGTGGTCGGCGCCGTGGGCACCCTCCTCGGAAGAAAAAACATCAATATCGCTGGATTGGAACTCGGCCGCAAGAAAGGCGGCATGGCAATCTCGTTTATTCACGTGGACGAGCCGGTTCCCAAAGAGACCCTCCAGGAATTGCGCAGCCTTCCGAATATCGTCTCCGCAGACTTGGTTCGATTATGAGATAAGAACCCGAAACGGAAGACTGCCGACAGGAGAGCGGTCAGGAGTCGCCGGGTCTCGTTTATGAACGTGGATTCAAAGATGGCCAACGTGGCTGTTATCGGAGCCCAGTGGGGAGATGAGGGGAAGGGCAAAGTTGTGGATCTTTTTTCCGATAAGGCCGATATCGTGGTGCGCTTCGGAGGAGGCAACAATGCCGGCCACACTCTTGTTGTCGATGGAAGAAAAACCGTTTTGCACCTGGTCCCCTCGGGGGCGCTGCACGCGCATAAGCTCTGCATCATCGGCAACGGTGTTGTGGTGGATCCTGAAGTCCTTTTGGAGGAGATCCGCGGCCTAAAAGAGAACGGGTTCTTGCTGGACGATTCATTGCTGCGGGTGAGCGAAGAGGCTCACCTCATCATGCCGTATCACAAATCCATCGACCTGGCTCGAGAAAGACTCAGAGGTAAAGGAAAGATCGGAACAACGGGCCGCGGGATCGGTCCGGCTTACGAAGACAAAGTTGGCCGGGTTGGGATCCGGTTTGTCGACTTTCTGGAGGAAGACACGTTTCGGGATAAGCTCAGGCACAACATCGAGGAGAAAAACCTTTACCTCAAGGCAATTCTGAAAGAAAAAACCCTTCAGTTTGACGAAATTCACGAGGCCTACTGCGGTTATCGGGAGAAGATCAGAAAATACGTTGCCAATACGACCCTCGTGCTCGAGAAAGAGATCAAAGCGGGCAAAAAAGTGCTCTTTGAGGGAGCTCAAGGGACTCTTCTCGATGTGGATCATGGAACCTACCCCTATGTCACTTCATCGAGCACCGTAAGCGGCGGTGTCTGCACAGGCGCGGGTCTCGGACCACAGAACATCCATCAGATCATCGGTATCTCGAAAGCCTACACCACACGGGTAGGGAGCGGCCCTTTTCCCACGGAGCTGCAGGGGCCGGAGGAGCAGAAGCTCAGGGAAGAAGGGGAAGAGTTCGGCGCTACAACCGGGAGGCCGCGGCGCTGCGGTTGGTTTGATGCTGTCGGCGTGCGCCATGCGATCAGAATTAATGGGATGACCGGGCTCGCCCTGACGAAGCTTGATATTCTGACTGGTTTCAAAAAGATTCAAATATGCACAGCCTATCGCTATGACGACCAGGACCATCGCGAGTTTCCTTCAAGTCTACGCGCCATGGAGCGGGCCCAACCGGTATGGGAAGAGATGGAAGGGTGGAACGAAGCCCTTTCAGCTGCCAGAGAATTCACCGACCTTCCGATCCAGGCGCAAAGATATGTTCGGCGGCTGGAAGAAATTCTCGCGATCCCAATGGTTCTGATCTCAGTGGGTCCTGGAAGAGAACAAACGATCCTGCTGAAGAATCCCTTCCATTGAATCGCCGCTCAGGGGGCTTAGCCCGGGTAGCGAAAGCCGGTTGCGGGCTCAAGAAGCGGGTCCTATGCCTGAGCCGACCGGGCGTATCGCCTGGGGGGCCTGCTCAGCGTAGCTTAAAGATTTCCAGATAAAGTTTTACGGTCTCGTCGAAGTTCCGGTAATCCTCCGGGTTTTCAATCGCATACTTGTAGCCTCTAAACAGTCTCGGAGGATCTGGCTCCACGTCCCGGCGAACGGGAATTCGCTGGAAGCTCCGCAGCATCTCCGCCCCTTCTTTTGAGAGGAGGAAATCAAGGAAAAGCCTTGCGGCATTGGGATGAGGCGCCTTGGCGGCCAGCATGACCGGGTTCACCTGCACGATGGCAGGTTCGAGAGCAACCCAGTCGATGGGTGCGCCCCTTGAAGTTAATCTCTGGATTGTTTGGTTGTAAGCAATCAGGAGCGGGTATTCACCAGCCACAGTCATCTGGACGCGTTCAGTATTCCCCCGCTTGGGAACCGGGTCCAGAGCGGCCAGTTTTCTTAAATAGGCTACAGCCTTCTCCCTCCCCCACACCCGGATCAGACCTTGGAGCATGCCGTAAGCCTCAGTGTCGATGGAAATCTGCCCTCCCTTCCACCTGGGATTAATGAGCGCTTCATAAGTCCTGGGAACATCCTCTTTCTTCACCTGTTTGGTGTTCCAACCCAGGACATAGGTATTGATATAATAAGCAGTCCAGTAACCTTCATTATCCACCAACTGAGCGTCTATCATCTTGGCCTCTGCCGACCGGTAAGAGGCCAGAAGTTTTCTCTCTATGAGCGGCAGGACCATCTCGCCCCTTCCGACGAGCACATCCCAGGCATGTCTCCCTCCACGGACTTCGGTGAGAATCTTATTCAACAATGGCCCACCGCCAGTGCGAAAAAGGGTCGGCTTAATAAAGGGATACTTCTTCTCGAAACGGTCTACCACTTGCTTGCTCTGGTCTAGAGTCATGGTCGTGTACCAGATGACCTCCCCTTCCTTCTTTGCACCCTCGATCAGCTTGGGATCCGCGCCGGTCTGGCCCCAACCGACGGCGTTTTGCAGTACCAGCGCAAATAGGACACCTAACCCAGAAAGCATTCTCAAGTGTTGCATCGTGATTTCCTCCGGCACCAACGTAAGCTTAAACACATGTTAAGAAATCCTGTGAGGCAAATCAACCGTCCCGCCCCAAGGCCGCGCTCCCCTGCTTTTACGATAACGGCCGTCTTTTTGGGGCGCCAGGTCCTGTCGCAAGAGTCAAACGCCGTATTTTTGTGACTTGATAACTGGACCGCTGGCGTTTATTATATTTTCTGCCTTTCATCATATCTCAGGAGGTGGCCGACAATGGAACTTAACAAAGACAAACTGATGTCAGACTTCAAAGCCTTGATTGGGGATGCAGAGGAGCTGTTTAAGGCCACTGCGAACCAGGCCGGCGAAAGAGTGGCTGCAGCGCGCCAGCGCATCGGAGAAAGCCTGGAGGAGGCGAAAAAAACGCTTTCCGACGCAGACCTCTTGCTCGAAAAAAGCAGAGAGGCGGCGAAAAGAGCGGATCTCTACGTGAAGGAAAATCCATGGAACGCTGTAGGGCTCGCTGCTGGCGTTGGTCTGCTGCTCGGCATACTTATACGCCGTAGTTGATTTCCCGTACATGGCTCCTGAAGAAGAAAGGGTTCAGCAGACTGCACCCACGGGGCTTCTCGATCCCCTCAATGGAATCGTAACGACCATTATCGCTTTCCTAAAGACTCGACTGGAGCTCGCTCTAGTCGAGGTCGCCGAAGAGAAAGCGAGGATCAAGAGAATAATTGTGCTCGGGGTGCTGGCGTTTTTCTGCGTGATCGCCGGGGTGATCCTTTTGACCCTTTGTATTGTCATTGCCTTTGAGGAAAGCCAGCGGTTGTTTGTTCTCGCCGGATTCACCGTCTTCTATCTGGCGATCGCGCTCATTGCGGGACTGGTCATCTGGCGGAAAATAGCGACTAGGCCGAAGCTTTTCTCCGCCACGTTGGGCGAGTTAACCAAAGATCGCGACAGCTTCATACCTTAGACGATGAGCGCCAAAACGAGAGAACTAGCACGCAGGCGAGAAGCTCTTATAGGTCAGGCGGCCACGCAAAGAGAGCAGCTCGTTAAAAAGTACCGCCAAATTCTAAAACCCTTGCGATTTGTTAAGAGCACGGTCGCCGTGGCTGGACTGATGAAGATCTTCCGCATCCGTCCAACCATACTCGCCGGTCTGGCAGCGTTGCTCCTTGCTACTCGCAAGAGGAAACCTGTCGAGTCCACTCGGAGACCTTCCACAATTTGGAAAATTGTTCGAGGGCTCGGCAGATTGGGGTCAGGACGCCCCAGCCGCTAAACGGTCCGTGTAACCCGGCCGAACCCCCGGAGGTTGTGGCGACAACCGCTTGCTCGGCTCATTCGGCGCGCGCCTTTTCTAGCTTTCTGGGATCCGCCTCGCCCGCGATTTTGGACTTTTTAATGAGAATTCCCTGAACGACTCCTAAAGAGTTTCTTTCTTTGATCGCGTGGCCTCTTCGCTCCAGTGATTTTCTGGTTGCCGGGGGTATGGCTGGCTCCAAAGCGAGCTCGTCCGGCATCCACTGATGGTGGATGCGGGGCGCCTCAATCGCTTGTTTGAGCGGCATTCTGAAATCCACAACGTTGAGGATTGCCTGTAAGGTCGCGCTGATGATACGCGGCCCGCCTGAGCCTCCTATGATGAGAGCCGGCCTTTCACCTTGAAGAAGAATCGTTGGAGCCATGCTGCTCAACGGTCTTTTCCTGGGCTGGATGGAATTGGCATCTATGCCGATCAGTTTGTAAACGTTCGGTACTCCCGGATGAATGGAGAAGTCGTCCATTTCGTTGTTCAGTATGATGCCGGTCTCAGGAATCAGAAGTTTTGATCCCAGCTGGGTGTTAATCGTAAGACTGCACGACACTGCGTTTCCGAATCGGTCGATCACCCCGAAATGCGTTGTTCCTCCCTGCTCAGACTTGACGGGAACCTGACCATAATAGGCGTGCGGGTAGGTTCTGACGGAAGAAATACGATTGCGGACACCGGCCGCGTACTCTTTAGAGGTTAGCTTCTGTGTCGGAACGTTGACGAAATCGGGGTCTCCCAAATGTTGTGCCCGATCTGCAAAGGCGTGCTTCATCGTTTCCGCGAGCAGGTGAAGATAGGTGGCGGAATGATGGGGGATAACCTGGAGCTGATATCCTTCCAAAACATTCAGCATCTGAATTAACGCAATCCCGCCCGAGCTGGGCGGCGGCATAGTTATGACCAGCCGCTTTCGGTAAGTTCCTATAATAGGCTCTCTCCAGACGGGCTTGTAATTTTTGAGATCGTCCACAGTCAAAATCCCGCCCTCTTTCTTGATTCCGTCGGCTATGGCTTGGCCAATCCAGCCTTGATAAAAGACCTGCGGCCCCTGTTGGGCCACAGCTTTCAACGTTTCGGCCAGCTCGGGCTGGCGCAACTTCTCGCCTTCAGGAGGCACGTCGTCCTTTACGAGCAGAAGACGAGAAAGGCCTTGAGACTTGCGGATTGTGGGGAGTTGGCGTTCCAGCACATAATGCAGATACGGATGGAGCGGAAAGCCCTCGCTCGCATAGCGAATTGCCGGCGCGAGGACGACCGGCAGCGATAGAGTCCCGAAACGCTTCAAAGCCTCGGCCAGTCCTGCAACTTCGCCAGGAACGGCGACTGCCAGAGGCCCGTTGAGACTTAAGCCGGGAACGGGTTTCCCTCCTTTCAAAAACATATCTCTGGTGGCCGCGGCGGGCGCCGTTTCACGAAAGTCCAGCACATGAGCCTTTCTTTCACTTGCCTGGTAAATCACCATAAATCCCCCTCCTCCGATTCCGGAAGAGGCGGGGTCCACAACGGCCAGAGCAAATGCCGTGGCGACTGCGGCATCCACAGCATTTCCGCCACGCTTTAGGATCTCCATGCCGGCCGTGGTTGCTAAGGCGTTATCCGAGACGACAATGCCTTTGCCGCTTTGTTGGGCGAGGGAAGAGAGCGGTGCAATGAAGAGAAAAAAGAGGAGGAGCAAGAATGCTCGACGGTGGATTCTGATCCGTAACATAGCTTGAGAGTGTCAAATGCCGCCTTTTGTTTAGAACTTTGCAGGGTGATTTGCAACTGAAGATGATAGAAAACCGGGCATGGATATGTCACTAAAAGAGTCATGAGATTCCGTTCTTGCTGGGCGATGTTTTTCTTGCTCATTTCCTGCGGGCCATCAATGGTGGCTCCATCGGCCTCGGGCTATCTCCCGGTCACGGTCATTCCAATTGTTCTTGATTCCAGGAATCCCAACGCCAGCGTCGGATCTCTAAAGTTCCTCAGCGGGTTTGAGCTTAAGTCCTCCGATCCTCGATTCGGAGGCTTCTCCGGTTTAACGTTAAGCGCGGATGGCACCGTCCTCTATGCCGTCTCGGACCGTGGCTACTGGGCCTCCGCAAAGATGCGCCATGACTCCGAGGCGCGTCTGTCCGGTCTGGATTCGTGGGAAATGGATTCTCTCTTGACTCCGGAGGCTAGCACCGTGAGCGGTCCGTTGACTGATGCTGAGGCGCTGGCCCGCGACCGTGATGATGGATCGTTGATTGTCGGATTTGAGCAGATTCATCGATTATGGCGCTATCGACCTCCACCTGCCGGACTGCGGGTGCCTCCGCAGCCCGTTCCTATCCCCGCAGAACTCCAAAAGGCTCCTCGCAACGGTGGAATTGAAGCGGTCACGGTTCTTCTGGATGGGCGGATCTTCATCCTGGCCGAAGAATTCGAGAACCCGGACGGCAGACTCAAAGGTTGGCTGATCGACAGCCAAAACTTTTCAGAAATGTCGTACGTGCACTCAGACAGGTTTCGTCCGACCGACATGGCAACCCTTCCGAACGGAGACGTTCTCGTGCTGGAACGACGATATGGGTTTCTTGGGAATTGGGGCGCGCGGTTTCAAAGACTATCCCGGGAAAGCTTACGCCCCGGCGCTCGCGTAGCAGCTGAAGAGATCGCTCGTATCGAGCCTCCACTGACGCTGGACAATTTTGAAGGCCTTGCGGTCCATAAGGACGAGAAAGGGAATCTCTTCATCTACATCATCTCAGATGATAACTACAGCTTTTTCCAGAGGACGCTTCTGCTGCAATTCCGGTTGGAAGCGGCGGGCGACTGACATGCCGGAACTTCCCGACGTGGTGGCGTACATTAACGCTCTGCAAGCCAGAATCCAGGGACAGATCCTGAAGAGAATTCGAGTGGCAAGTCCATTTTTGCTTCGCTCGGTGGAGCCTGCCATTTCTGAGGCCGAAGGAAAACGGGTCATAGGATTTCACCGGCTCGGCAAGCGTATTGTACTTGAGATCGAAGGGGAGATGTTTCTCATTCTTCACCTGATGATTGCCGGCCGCCTCCATTGGAAAAGTGCGGGAATCCAAATACCGAAAAAATACGGCCTTGCCGCGTTTGATTTTGCTTCGGGGACTGTCCTTTTGACGGAAGCGGGCTCTAAGAGGCGCGTCTCTCTTCACCTGGTCCGTGGACGCGAGGCTCTTAATGAGCATGACCGCGGGGGACTCGAGGTTTTGGACGCAGATTTGGAAGCTTTCCGGCAGGTTCTCCGGCGGGAGAATCACACTTTAAAGAGGGCGCTTACGGACCCGTCCCTCTTCAGCGGCATCGGTAACGCTTATTCCGACGAGATTCTCCATCGGGCAAGGCTCTCGCCCATTAAGCTCACTCAACGGCTCAACGAAGATGAAATCGAAAGACTCTACCACGCGATCCGAAACACTCTTCTGCTTTGGATCGATCGTCTTCAGGGGGACGCTCAAAAGAGTTTTCCCGAGAAGGTCACGGCTTTTCGTCCAGGAATGGCAGTTCATGGCCGGTATGGAAAACCATGTCTTGATTGCGGCGCTCCCGTGCAGCGGATTGTCTATGCCGAGAACGAGGCTAATTACTGCGCGCAGTGTCAGACCGGGGGTAGGCTTCTTGCTGACCGGGCGCTGTCACGCCTGCTTAAAGACGATTGGCCTCGAACGTTGGAAGAGATGGAGGAGAGAAGGAATCCAGAAGGTAGGCCACCTTCAGGCAAGGGTCGCTTACCCGTTTAAAGGCTAATGGCAAAGAAAAGGGACGGTGTTTAACCGTCCCTTTTCCCCAAACCGTTTAGAACTTCCAAACTCTTCTTGAACCGTAAAGGCTTCTAGAGCACGTCCCCTCACTGTGGGGGCATTCGGTTTGGGTACAATGTAATCTACATCAGATTACGTTTCTGTCAAGCTAGAGTTTTCTCGGACTAGACAGGATGCGATGCTGGAATTGAAGAAGCCGTTCCGCACCTTTCATCAGTTCAATGCTCAATTCATGTAAAGAGTGTCGGGAAACTTTACAAAAAAGCCTATTGAAGTTTCTTGAATCAACTCAATCGTTTATCTAGAGCAGGCCCCATGGGAACCAGATTTCTGTAAAGACTTCTTACAAATAACGGTTCCGAGCCTATTTAGAAGTTCAGTAAAATCAGCTGGTTGCATTTTGGCACACCCATTGCTGTCTTATATCAATGCTTGTCTGTCTTGTCACTTATTGTCTTAGGAGGGGTGTTATGAGAAAAGCTTTCGCTATTTTTTGGGTTCTCCTACTACTGGGGTTCCTGTCCTCTCAAGCGCAAGCAATTATTTTCGACCTGGATTGTATCATTGTAGGCGGAAACGGGTGCACGCCGTCCCCGTCCTTTGGCTTCATCCAGCTTACCGATGACGGAAATAAGGTTGATGTTTCCGTAACTCTGTTTGGTCCCGGCGGTGACGGCGTGAATCCTCGAAAGATCAACGAAATCCAGCTGAATTACGACGACGCACTTTTTAGTGACGCTTCGGCATTTAGCACGACCTCAGGCACGCCGGTAGATGTCAAGGAAAATGATACAAAAGCGGATGGGTATGCTCTCGGAAGATTGGATCTTAGCTGGAAGCCAACTGCTTTTTCAGTCTACAATGATGAGTTACTTCTAGACGCCGGGGGGACCAATCTCGATCCTGCCCACTTCCTCTTCAAGGACACCGCCAACCTCATTTTTGCCGCAGTTCATATAGGAAATTTTCCGAGTACAGCGGGCTCGATCTGGGTAGGATCGTTAAATGAAGTTGCGGTTCCTCCGGTCGAGGTGGTAATTCCAGAGCCCTCTACGATGATTCTCTTGGGGTCCGGATTGCTGATGGCGGCTGCGGCAGGGAGAAGAAAATTTCGCAAGAAGTAACACGGTTCCATTGATCTAGCCACGCGCCGCAAGACGCGCCCATCGTTTCAGTCTCCTTTTCTCAATCCCTGCGGACCTCGATTCGGAATTCTCCCGGAGCCGAGGTTCGCAGGGATTTTCTGTTGCGTAGATTCCTTGTTTTTCGCCCAACCCTTTTGGGTAGCTGGCAAATCTTACGAGAAACCCTCCCTACTTCTTCTTTTTTAAACTCCCCAGCGTTTTCAAAATCTGGAAAATTGGCCGTACTTTGACAGATTCTGAGAACGTCTTTTCCTGCTCTAATAAGCAGTAAATCCAAGGCCCATTGATAAAGCAACAGATTTGGTTCTTCGGTTTCGTCTGTGACATTGGCATATTCCTTGCTGCCCTGCGCAAGAAAATCTATTTCATTCAAGTCCAAGGCTCCTCTCCGATAAAGGCAAACCTGTGGTGACACAGGGACGCAAAGCTACGGATCAGCGAAGCTGACAGCCGGGTCGCCGAAGAGAGCGGGCGCAATTCTCGCGGGTAGTGGGGTCTCGGGCGAAAGGAAAAGAGTCCTATGCTCAAGACCCCATCTCTTTCGTGTATTTCCCACACAGTAATCGGTCCTTTCTATGCAGGATTTATTGCTGTCCTCATCCTTCTTTCAGTAAGCTCAGTAACGACTTTTGCCCAAGGAGAATGGGTTCCTGACGAGTTGCTTGTCGGTTTTCGCGGCGGTATCTCTGCCGAACAGGCGGAGAATGTCTACCGCGCCCACGGCGCTAATAAGATTGAGGAGATCCGCCGGATAAACGTGCATCGAATCAAGGTGCCGGCCCACGCCCTTGATGCTATTGAACATTCGCTTTCGCGCCGGCCCGAAATTAAATTTGTGGAGCGGAACCGCCGCGTGGCCCCTGACCAGCTCCCTAACGATCCTTCTTATCCGAACCAGTGGCACCTGCCGAAGATTGACGCGGATCTGGCCTGGGAATTTTCTGAAGGTCTGCCTGAAGTTGTTATCGCTATTCTGGACAGCGGGGTGGACCCTGCGCATCCAGATCTGGCTGCCAAGCTCGTTTCTGGTTTCAATTTCTATAATTACAATACAGATACAACGGATGGTTACGGGCATGGCACGAAGGTGGCAGGCGCCGCGGCCGCCATCGGAAATAATGGAACTGGTGTTGCTTCTGTGGCCTGGCGCAATTCCATCATGCCCATCCGCGTGACTGACACCGCAGGCTACGGATACTACTCGACAATCGCCAATGGACTCACGTACGCGGTAGATCACGGGGCGAAGGTTATGAACGTGAGCTTCGCCGCGGTTGCCGGGAGTGGAACGATTCAAAGCGCTGCACAATACGTTATGAATCACGGTGGATTGGTAGTCGCAGCCGCGGGCAACTGTGGATGTTTCGATTCGACGGCCGAGAATCCATACATCCTGTCAGTCTCTGGCACTGATCAGTATGACAATCTCGCGTCGTGGTCCAGTCGTGGAACTTACGTGGACCTCTCGGCGCCCGGCGTGAGCATCTATACGACGACTAATGGAGGAGGCTACGCCGCCGTGTCTGGCACCTCTTTTTCCAGCCCGATTACTGCCGGGGTTGTCGCACTGATGATTTCCGTCAATCCTGGCTTATCTCCGGCTCAAATAGAGAGTCTCCTGGAGTCGAATGCGGACGATTTTGGCGCAGCCGGCTACGACACGCTATACGGGTTCGGCCGGGTGAACGCGCACCGCGCCGTGGCGGCTGCCGCTAGCACCAATCCCCTGCCTGACACCATGCCTCCCTCTGCGAGTATTACAGCTCCCGCTAACGGAGCCACAGTCAACGGAATAGTACAGGTGGCCGTCTCGGCTAGCGATGATACGGGGGTTAGCCGCGTGGACCTATACCTCGATGGGAATCTCCATAGCTCCGATAATACCGCGCCCTACAGCTTCTTTTGGGATACAACTCTGGTCAACGATGGCTCTCACAGTCTAGTTGCGAGGGCCGTCGATGCAGGCGGTAACGTCGGGACATCTGCAACCGTTTCGGTCTCTGTGAATAACGCGCCGGACAGCATCTCCCCCACGGTGAATATCTCGGCTGTGGGAGTGAGCCGACATAAGCTGACTGTAAACGTGTCGGCAACGGATAACGTTGGCGTGACAAAGGTTGAGCTATACGTTGACGATCAGCTCAAGGCAACTGATACATCAAATCCCTACAGCTTCAGTCTAAACGTCAAGAGTATTTCCAACGGGACGCATACTCTGCAGGCCAGAGCTTATGACGCAGCCGGGAATGTAGGCATCTCTTCTCCAGTCCCCTTTTCAAAGTAGGGATTGATTACGGATCCCAAGGGCAGCGCGGCAGGAACCCCTTGCCGCGCTGCCCGGCTTCCTTCTTCCGCCCTTTAGGAAAATCTTTCGGAGTCTTGTCTGGTTCGTTATTCCCGTCTGGCTCGCGGCGATCTTTATAGTACTTATAGTACTTGGCCGGCGTATGCGGGACCTGCGGGGACAGTGGCTCGCTCAGAAGATCTAGTTGCACTGGCCGTGATCGGACGCTGGAGCAGGCTTCTTATTCTACTGGATGCCCCTGCACGCATCGATCCACTTGACCATCATGAGAAATCGGATAGAAGTGAATGTGGATTCACTTAATGCCACCCAAACTTAGCCTCCAAGTTCTGTACCTGGCATTCACCCTTTCCGGATTTTCCGGACTCATCTACGAATCCATCTGGAGCCGCTACCTTGGGCTTCTTCTTGGACACGCGGCATATGCCCAAACACTTGTTCTGGCAATCTTTATGGGCGGTATGGCCGTGGGCTCCTGGGTATGCGGTCGATGGTCCGTCGGTTGGAGTAATCTGCTCCGGTCGTACGCACTGATCGAAGCCGTAATCGGGTTGCTGGCCCTGCTGTTTCATCAAGCTTTCAGGAGTTTCCTCTCTTTCTTTTTTGACTCGATCACTCCCTTTACTGGTTCCGTGGCCATCGTCACCGCAATTAAGTGGGGATCAGCGGCGCTTCTGATCTTGCCTCAGTCCATCCTGTTGGGGATGACATTCCCGTTGATGAGTGGCGGGGTCATGCGGCGTTACCCCGATCGCCCAGGCGGCACGCTGGCGACGCTTTACTTCTGCAACAGCATCGGTGGTGTGGTTGGAGTTCTGGTCAGCGGTTTCATACTCATACGCTTATTGGGCCTTCCTGGGACCGTCCAGAGCGCCGGCGCGATTAATGTCGCCCTGGCGGTTATTGTTTGGTTCTTGGCCCGGGCGCCTGAACGCGCGCTCACCCTCACAAAGGCTGAGCAGCAAAAGAACAATGAAAACCGCCTCCGTTCCGCGCTTCTGTTGCTCGTTGCCATGCTGACAGGGACAGCATCTTTCATTTACGAGATTGGCTGGATTCGCATGCTGAGCATGGTGCTAGGAAGTTCGACTCACTCCTTTGAGATTATGCTGAGCGCTTTCATCCTTGGACTCGCGCTCGGGGGGTTATGGATTCGCAGTAGGATAGACACGATCCCGGATCCAGTCCGCTTCTTGGCATGGGTGCAGGTTATCATGGGGATACTGGCCCTCTCGACGCTCGCGATCTACGGCAGCACATTCAATGTCATGCAATGGCTCATCAAGGCATTGCCCATTACAAACTTAGGGTACCTGTGGTTTACTCTTTCGAGCCACGGCATTGCCATGGCTGTGATGTTGCCCACGACATTCTGTGCCGGAATGACCCTACCAGTTATCACCTATGTCTTACTGCGAAAAGGCTTCGGTGAGAGCAGCATCGGAATGGTGTACAGCGCCAATACGGTCGGCGCCATTGTCGGGGTCTTTTTCGCCGTGCATTTTGGCATGCCGATTCTGGGGTTGCGGAATTTGATCGTAGCGGGCGCGTCCACGGACATTGCGTTGGGACTATTGCTGTTCGCAATGCTTCACCGCGCTGGCGGTTGGCAGCTTCCATTTATTCCTTCGGCGGCAGGTATCATCGCTATTGTGATTACGGTGGCATCGGTACAACTCGACGCTTACCGTATGGCGTCGGGCGTTTTTCGGCGCGTCCAACGGCGTCTTGATTCCGGCAGCGGCGATCTCGTTCTCTCTCATACCGATGGCAAGACCGCTACCGTCGACATGGTGTGGCAGGGGACCGGTCTATCTATACGGACCAATGGCAAAATCGACGCTTCGATCAATAGGGATCCCGGCGGCCCGCCGACGGCGGACGAGGGAACTATGGTTTTGTCTGGGGCGCTACCCATCCTCCTGCATCCGGAGGCTAAGACAGCGGCTAACATCGGAATCGGCTCGGGTCTCACGAGCCAAATCCTCCTCACAACAAAGGTGCTGCGGCAGGTTGATACAGTGGAGATCGAACCGGTGATGGTGTCGGCAGCAAGAGATTTCCGTCCACGCAACGAGCTGGTTTTCAGTGACCCGCGCAGCCGAGTGTATATCGAAGACGCCAAGACCTTTTTTTCAACATACCAAAGAAAATACGACATCGTTGTGTCGGAGCCCTCAAACCCCTGGGTAAGCGGAGTTGCTGGCCTGTTTTCCAGCGAGTTCTATGAGCTTATCTCGCGGCACTTGAACGAGGACGGAGTGCTGGTGCAGTGGCTGCAGATCTACGAGATCGATCTCCCACTGGTGGCTTCAGTACTAAAAGCGCTCTCTCCACGCTTTGTCGATTATCAGGTGTACGCGGCAAACGCCGGGGATATTCTCATCGTCGCAAAAAAGGGAGGAGGCGTGCCTCGTCCGGATAGCAGAATCCTCAAAGATAATCCCAAACTCGCGGCGGAACTTCGAAGAGTCGGAATCGCCGGTATTCAAGACCTTGAGATTAGAAAAATTGGCAGTAAGCGACTGCTAGAACACTGGCTGGCTTCCTTGTCCGTTCCAGCCAACTCTGATTATTATCCGAGACTGGACGTGGATGCCGAGCGCACGCGGTTTCTCGAGTCGAATGCCCATACGTTGTTGTTCCTCAGGCAAGTTCCCCTGCCGGTTCTGGACATGTTTGAGGGATCCGGCAGCTCGGAAACTCCAACAAAATTCACAGCGAATGCAGCGCTTGGTTTCACGCGGCGCGCGTTCGCCGCAACACTGATCCGTGATCACCTGTTGGGTCGCGTCACGCCGGAAGCACTGGCTGCTGTCTCGGATATTCAGAGGGAAGTACGCAAGGTCTTAGACGAATGTACGCTTCGGCCGGTTGTCAACAAGACACGCACGCTTTTCAGGTTTGGACTGAACGTAATTCCTTACCTTCAGCCAGTCGAGACGGATGCGTTGTGGCGGCGGCTCGGCAGCCTCCCATGTGCATCAGACCTGCGAGAAGAAGAGCAGCGCTGGCTCAACCTCTTCATGGCTGTGGGCAGACGGGATGCTCCTGCGATGGGCCGAGTCGCGGACGATTTACTCGACCGCGGCGTGCCGCCGGAATTTACAGTGTACCTTGTTACCACTTCCATGCTGGCTCATCGCGTCCAGGGGAACTATTCCCGGGTACATGAGCTATGGCGCGGGTATCGGGACAGGCAATTCGGTGCTGACTGGTTGCTTCTGCTGGATATTCTTGCTGCCGGGGCAGCGCCGCAGTCTCGTTCCACTGCCCATTGACCGTGTCCAGGATCAGGAAGCACATGGCGATCGTTGCCGCTGCGTCATTTTTATGCGCTCAGGTTGAACGCGGGTAAACAACGGAATCAAGCTCGCGGCTTTTCGGGAACCGTGGCGATCAAACCTCCATAGATCACAAGCGGCACGGAAGAGGTGAGAATCATCGAAAGAACCATATTGCCGGTGCCGGCGATGAGCTGTGCGGCGATTAGCGGAGCGACGACTGCCGCGACGTAGTGCATGGACATGACTACGCCACTGGCAGCTCCCACAGTTTCGGCGGCAACGGAGTCCTGCGCCAGAGCGATGATCAGAGTGGGAACGGTGGCTTTCAAGGTGCCAAATATAATTAAACCGACTGCGAGAGCCTCCGGAGACGTCAGGGTGTGATACACCACGAACGCGGCGAGGGCTCCGGGAAACGCGGTCCATAAGATAACCGACTTGCGGCTGAACCGGTCCGATAGCGGACCGAAAAGAATCGCGCCGATCATCGGGGTTATTCCCCAAACCGCCATTACCAGCCCTGTTTCGCTGACAGCCAGCTCTTTGGTCGTTCGTAGCACCGTAGGAGTCCACGACGCGGTGCTCCAAAAAACCGACCCGCCGAAGAATTCCGCCAGTGCAAGCAGGGCGACAATCCGGTTTATTTTGCGTCTCCCCGAAGGCGCCTCCCGCGCCACGGGGCGGGCGAGAGCACATTTGATCATAATCGCCTCGAGCGTTGCGATGGTCGCGCCGATCAGACCGACAGCCAGAAACGAGGCTTTCCACCCGGCTTTGGCGATAAACCAACTGGCAACCAGCGGCCCGAGCAGCCCGCCTACGCCATAAGAGCTGGATACGAGACTTGCTGCCAGACCCCTCCTCCCCGGCAAAAGATCCGACATAAGAGCGAACAGTGATGGAGTCGTAAAGCCGTAGCCCAGGCCGGCAATGGCCAGCAGCGCAAGCATCGCCGGATAGGTGCGGCCTAAAGCCGATAGCGCGAATCCCGCAGAGAGAAAGATGATCCCGATAACAAGAACAGCTTTACGGCCGATTCCATCGGAGAGCCTTCCCGCTACCGCGCTGGCGCCTACAGCAAGGACAAAAATAGCGGTAAAGAGACTCCCCGCTTCAATCTCGGAAAGCGAAAGCGCCCCCCGGATCTCAGGAAGAGACATGCCCAGGGTCACCACAGTCATTGAAGGTACCAGAGGCGCGAGAGAGGCAACCCCTATGGTGCGCCAATCGGGGGCGGTTTTCTTGAACAAACGGATCTAAGCCTTTTTTGTTGTTGCTTCCCGGATCATCCGCAGCACCTGTTCGGTTGTGCGCACTCGGGACATGCGCGGAAAGATTAGCTCCATTAGCAGATCATGGGCGCGCTGGTCGTGAGAGGTGGCGCAAGCGTCACTGGCAACGATGAGGTTGTAGTCCATATCCCTGCCGGAAAAGACCGTAGAGGCCACGCCTACATCGGTCGAGCCCCCTGAAATAATCAGCGTATCGATGCCGGCGGAGCGTAGCGCCAGGTCTAGATAGGTCTGATGGAACGCGCTCCAGCGGTATTTGGGGATGTAGTAGTCGTCAGGGCGCGGCTCGAGCTCCGGAATGACTTCCGAACGCCACTCGCCGGCGACGGCCTGCATCTTCGGCTTTGCTACTTCGCCATTGGGCCAGGGCTTAAGGGGATTGTTCGTGTCGGTGAGGATCAAGGCCGTCGTTGCGTTGTCCGGGCGATGATTGCCTTTGGCAAAGAAAATCGGTAATCCAACCTCACGTCCCGCCTTCATCAGGCGCACGGCGTTATCGACCATCGGCTTCATCCGCGCTTTGCCTGCCGCATCAGCCGCGTGATAATAGCCGTTCAAAATGTCAAAAAAGAGAACAGCCGTTTTTTTGAGATCCAGGTGGTTTACGTTCATGTCTTCTACCTCCCTTGATTTGTCTGAAATCCAACTCCTTCAACGAAATATTTCGCGAAAGCTCTTCATGAAATGGTTGTAACTATCCGCTCTCTCTGTCACTCCCACATAGTGTAGTTTCACACCCCGGGTGAGCCTTGACGGGATCGGATCCACTTTCGGGTGCGCAGGGATGCGCCTGAGATCTCGGAACACCCTTTGTCCTTCCTGGGAAATCAAGAAGTCCATCCAGAGCTTTGCCGCATGCGGAGCTTTGCCGCGTCCGACCAGTCCGATAATCTGTGGCATGACAAAGACTGCGTCCGATCTCACCCAATCAATAGGCGCGCCCCTGGCGATGAGTTGTTCTACCCTGTGGCCGTAGGTTGTCGCCAAAACGGGATATTCTCCAGCAGCTAATTGGTTGACCGCAAGCGTGAAGCCATTGACGATGATGGGATTATTGGCTCTGAGCCGGTGCAGGTATTGTTCCCCGTTTTTCTCGCCCATATAGCTTTTGATTCCGGCGTAGAAAAGGACTCCAGTGTCTACGATGCCGAGTTTTCCTTTCCAGGAAGGATGCAGGAGATCCTCCCAGGATTTGGGCCTGGCATCAAGGGCAACAAGGCGGGAATTGAGCGACGGAACCAAAGTCAAAAGAAAAATGCTGGACCAGCGACCTTTGGGGTCTTTCAGCTCCGGCGGATAACTCCGGGTTTCGGGTGAGAAGTAGGGAATCCAGTACCCTCGTTCTAAAAGAACTCCCCCATAGAGTCCGTTAACATCAATCACATCAGCCTGAAGAACGCCCGCCCTAGCCTCCGTGTCAATTCGCCGCAGAACCTGTTCCGTACCTCCTCTGACGTGCCTGATCTCTATGAACGGGTACTTTTTGTTAAAAGCGCTGATCAACTGTCTGGCGTCATCCGAGGCTGTTGAGCTATACCAGAAAAGACCTTTCTCATCTTTGGCTCTTGCAATCGTCTCCGGATCTTCCGCAAAAACTAACAAGGCTTCGAGCAAAGCCAAAGCGAAAAAGTTGAGTGCAATGAGCCGGAGAGCAGTCATGCCGCCGGGCCACCTGTAACAGAAGGGTCAATTTTTCTTGCTAGCCATTGTCCCCCATCATCTGGACCCACGATGCAGCCATCTTCAGCTAGGATCGTTCCCCTGAGAATCGTCATCCGCGGAATGCCCTGTACCTGCCAACCCTCGAAAATCGTGTAATCCGTACCCTGATGGAGATCCTCGTTTCTGATCTTTCTTGTAACCTTGGGATCGAACAAGACCAAATCGGCGTCGCTGCCAATCTCAATGGTTCCCTTTCGGGGATAAAGGCCGAAAACCATCGCCGGACCTGTAGCAAGGCAATGCACCACCTTTTCAATAGGCATTCCCCGCCGGACCACCATTTCAGTCTGCATGACGGCGAGTCTCAGCTCTATCTGATTGAGACCGCCTGACACCTGATAGGCTGGGAGCTGCTCAGTAGCCTCGCGCTTTTTCTGAAGAAGAGCTAAGGACTCATCAGTCGCGACAGACGAGATCGTGCCGTCCTGAATCCCTCGCCATAGCGCCTCGACATCCGCTTTTCTTCTTAAAGGCGGGGACTTTAGAAATTCTACCCCCCGGCTGGTTTTGTAAATTTCCTCAGAGAAGCAGAGATAGTGAGGGCAAGTTTCTGCGTACACCGGCAACCCGGCAAGGCGCGCGGATCGCACGGCATTGAGAGAGGGGCCGGCTCCGAGATGCTCGAAATAAAGAGGCCCGCGTGTCAGCTCGCTTACAAATACGGCCCGCCGCACAGCTGAGGTTTCCGAAAGCCAGGGCCGGCAGCTGCTCACTTTTTCGACGGCGCCGGCATTCGGAGTTTGCTTAATTATCGCCTCGTTGAGCCGGGAATCCTCTGCATGGACAATCATCATCATCCGGCGCTCCCGCGCCAGCGTGAGAAGATGATAGAGGATTCCTTCATTGAGGGCTTCTCGCCCGCGGCTGCCCTCAAATGAAGCATGGAAGGAGGCGATACCCTCATCAGCGCAGTTTTCCAGCTGTGCCATGACGCTATCCTCGGAAGAGGGAATGGAGGGATGAAAGGCAAAGTCAATGGCCATGTTTCCTTCGCGTTCCGCACGCGCCTGAGAAGCACCCTCAAAGAGGGTCATCCCCTTTTTGGGAGGAATCATTTCCATGACCGTCGTCGTGCCGCCCAAAGCCAGGGCTTGCGTGCAAGCCTTCATTGTCGCCGGAATGTTGCCGAAGACTTTGGCTCCGCTCCCAAGATGGGTATGAGGATCAATGGCGCCGGGCAGCACATAGAGACCCTTTGCCTGGATCACTTTCCTCGCCGGCGGCTTGGGAGCATCGGAATTCAGTAGCCCTACAACTTTTCCCTCGCTTACCGCCACGTCAAGAAATCGCCGGCTAAAAGCATTTATGACCTCACCACCGACGATCAAGAGATCTATTTGCTGCATTACCGTTTACCTCCGCTTAACCATTTCCTCCAGATCCGCATACAGACCTTTTTGCTCTAACGCCTGAATATAACGGTTATCTATGAAAATTGCGGGGTTGGCATTCTGAGCGGCCGGCACGGTCTCTGCGATCTGCCGCAATACAGTTTGGATCATGGTGGGAGTAGTGTACGGAACCTTTTGTAAAAACCGACCTGCATGGGCCTCGTAACTGGCTTCGACGATGCTCCTGTCTTCGGTCCGCGAGATTTTTCGGATCACATGCGTGCTGAAGTCCCTGTCTCCTAACATGCGATAGATTCCCTTTGAGACCGCACGGAGAAAGTTCAAGGTGTCGAGTTCGTGATTTTTCAGAAAAGAGCGCCTGGCGGCGAAGCCGTTGTGGGAGAAGGGAATACCGAGATCCTTAAAGGCGACAAGCTCTTTGAAGCCAAGTTTCCTTGCCTCCAACATTCCCACCTCCGTTGTGACGCCCGCTTGAATTTTTCCGGTCCTTAGGGCGACTATGGTCGAAGCGCCTCCGCCGGTAGGGACCAAGGAGACGTCCTTACCGGGGATCAGCCGGTATTTTTCCAACAACAGCCGGGCGGCGAAATCAGTATTGGAGCCGAAGCGGCCGAATCCTATGGCCTTTCTTTTGAGATCGTCGACTCTGTGAATATCCGGCCGCACCACAAGGGAGAAAATCATCGTTGGGATAGTCGTCGCGATCATAAGCACATCCGCTCCTTGGAGACCGGCTGCGACGACGGGTGTGGCCCCGACCATTGCGTAATCGATCTCGCCGGAGAGCAGCGACTGAATGACGGTGGAGCTGTTCTGAATGAAGGGCATTTCGATACTGAGGCCGACTTCCTTTAAATAGCCTGCCTCAAAGGCGATCCAGAGCGGGGCCTGAGGGAGTCCCAGGCTCGAGTAGGCTGCCCTCAGAGTAGAGCGATGCGAGGCAAATCCAGCGTCGCCAGAAGTCACGAGGACCAAGATGAGGAAAGCTAGAAAAACGATTCTCTTGATGCCGTCTATGGGCGACTCTCCCAACTTCCTCAGCATGCCGCTCACTTTAGCGCCGTCATATGGCCAAGCTCGACGCAGTTGACGTCCTTTGTGCGCGTAATTCATCCAAGGACTAATCATTTCCAGCTACACAGGAGGTGCTCCAGGTACCGTACTACAGGACCCCGTTGCAGATGTTGATGGGCAAATTGGTTCCTGTAGCTTCGCAAACACCCGTAGCAACTCGTACTCTCGCCGCAGCCGCAGTTGCCACCGACTCTTTTCCGGGCAACCTCTAAGCAGGCGCGGAACAGGTCTTCCTGTTCGAGACGAGCAACCAGCCCTGCCCCTGCTTCTGCGATCGGCTCAGTCTCTCCCAAAATTACATCCTCTTGACGGAAATTTTCGCCGAACAGATCCGAGGCAAACTCTTTGAGGCGGGGCTATGCTCTCTTTCTCTGCCTCTGTTCTGGTTCTATTTCCAGTTTGCTATTGTCGTGGCGTTTCATGTTCGTTCGACGGCGAAGCGAGTTCGCTCTTGTGTTCGCGGCCCTTTGCACCCAACAGGCTTTATGCGTTCTGATTGAATAGCGCCCCGTGCGTTCGATTTTTTTGCTCGCGGCATCCTTCGGTTGAGAGCCAAAAGGGCAGCGATGGCTGAGACTAGAATTGCGGTCAACCGGAGAAGCATGGCTGTCCATTCCCCTGCTGGTTTTCGTCAAGCCGATCTTTAGCAGAGACCGTTTCCTCGTGTCAAAGAGGCGATTGACGCTTTATGCAGTAGCCAACACCAGTGCTTTAAAGAGGCTATTTTAGACAGAAAGAGCTAGAAAACTTGCGGGTTGGATGGAGATGCAGGAAGCATCGAGCTGGAGACGCAGAGATGGGAGAATTGAAGCACTGCGACAAACTGTCCGAGCGCCAGCCGTTCCTCTCGTGATCGCAGAGAATTCCAGTCAATGAATCCAGATTGCGCCAGTTCTCACATCCTCTTATCTTTCTCCAGCGTAAGCGATAGTCCCGGTCTCTGTACCCGTATCTCGCTATAGTCGGTCCTCCGGGTCAATTCCTGGATCAATGCGAGCACTGGATTCGTGGCGGTGACATATTCCTTCGGCGGACCGGCGGCGCGCATGGCCTCAATCTCTTCTTTGTGCAGTAGCCAACGGAGCAGGACCTCATCATCAGAAACGTCGCGGCCTCCTATTTTTCGGCGCACTTCCTCAATCGAAGGTTCCGGCGGCTCCCATTGCGCCAGCTCTTTAGCGCGTGGACCGCTGAGGATTTTGTCCTTTACATCAGGATCCATGGCGGTGATCGCTTCTTTGCCCCAAAGCCCTAACGCGTACTGGATGACCTGATCGGTTACCTGTTTGTAGCGCTCGCCGACGATGACATTGATCGCCGCCTGACTGCCGACGTATTGGGAGAGAGGCGTCACCATGATCGGATAGCCAAATTCCGCGCGCACTCGGATCGCTTCCTCGAGAGCCGCAGGCAGCTTGTCTTCCATTCCTACTTTGCGTAGCTGATGGCGCAGGTTAGAAACCATGCCTCCGGGAACCTGGTGCAAATACTGGGAGTAATCGTACTCGACCGGCGCGCCGATGGGGAACCCCTCTCTTTTGGCGATAAAGGTGAAATGCTCCGAAACGAGCTTGAGCTGCTTCTCATCTATGGCTGGGGTATAGCCCAAGGCGCGAGAGTTTCTGGCGACGTTGAAAATCGAAGGGTTGGAAGAGGCCTCGGCCAAAGGGGGTACGGCCGTGTTGATTGTTTTGACCCCTAGCTTAATCGCTTCCAGGGCGCACAGTGAGCCGAGTCCGGTGGTGCAGTGGGTGTGAAGCTCGAGCGGTATGCCGTTGCTGTTCTGCATGATCAGCGGCACGAGTGTCCGCGTGCGCTCCGGCGTCAGAAGCCCTCCAGGGTCCTTGAGGCAAAGACGGTATAAGTTCAGTGATGCGGCCTGACGGGTCCTTTCGACAAAATATTCGTCCGTATGCCTGGGAGAGACCGAGTAAATAACGTTCACGATCGGTTCCAACCCGGCGTCACGCGCGCACTGGACCTTGCGCTGCCAGCTCGAAAGGTCGTTCCACTCGTCCGAGATGCGCGCCTGTCTCAGTCCGTTGGCTGCCATACGGTCGATAAACAGGCGATACATGCACTGGGGCGTAATCTCGAAGGTGTTCACCCTGCCGGCAATGAGCCGGAGTGGCGTTTTAGTGATCCGCTTGGCGACGAGCCGGACGCGTTCCCAGGGGTCCTCCTTGAGTTCTCGGACGCATTTTTTGAGGTGCGAACTCGAAAGGAGTTCGACCGCTTCAAATCCTGCCTCATCTATTTGCTTTGCTACCGGAAGCATCATGCCTGTCGTCATATTTTCCGCCCAAAGGCTCTGATGACCGTCGCGGAGCGTGGTATCGACAAAATGGACGTCACTCATAGAGACTTCCTCCGAGTTTGCATGGCTTATGGGTTCTTGAAGCCATTTCTCTCCTTCTCCTGAACTAACCGCCAGCCTTTTTCAGCGTACCATTCAATCTGGCGAAACAGCCCGGTGAGTATCCGCACATCCGGCTCTTCCAGACCGGCCCGGCCGAGTATCCGGCGCAGGGCGAGCAAGATGTGTTCGGGATTTTGAGGGTTTAAAAAACCGATTTTAAGCAGAGATCGCTTCATCCTGTCAAAAAGACGCTCCACATTCTCCACGGGGGCGCGCGAGATCGCCGGGCGTGTGCCACCATTCGTGGCGGCAAGATAGATCTCATAAAGGCAAATCATCACTGCCTGGGCGACATTCAGGGAGGGATAGTCCGGGTGAGAAGGGATTGTCATCAACCCCTGGCAATGCCTGAGGTCGCGATTGCTCAGACCATGGTCTTCCGGCCCGAAGACAAGCCCAACCCTCTCGATCTCTGCGGCAGCGACGATTTGCCCGGCAAAGTCTCGGGGAGTCTGGCTATGACTGCGGTAAAGGCCAGATCGGCACGTCGTGCCAACCACCAGGCGGCAATCGGCCAGAGCTTCGCGCAGGCTTTCGAAGGGCCGGCACTGCTCTAAGATGTCTTGCGCATGAACCGCCATGGCTCTTGCCCAAAAGCTTTGTGTGCGACCTCCGTTGACGATCGCCAGGTCTTTTAGCCCCATGTTTTTCATGGCCCTGGCGACAGAGCCAATGTTACCGGACCCTCTTGGTTGGACCAAGATAATGCGGATGTTTTCTAGCATCACTTCAAAGCTCAACTCAAAACGGTTTGAACGAATCGATCCCTGCGGAGCTTTTAAAGGCGCTCAAAGGCTCTTCCCTCATCAGGGCTACTCCGTGCTTCGCGCAAACCGGCAGAACTTGTTTTTCAAAACAGTATCCCGGTTTTCTTCGTCAAACCCGATGCGGTGGTCGAAATCCTCGTTCATAATCGAAGCCGTATCTTTGGTGTGCTTCGCGCCAAAAATATGCCCCAATTCATGAATCAAGGCCAGGACGTCAAGCTCCGGCTCTGAATCACGTCCGCGGGTGCGAAATGGAGTCGAAACCGAGCTCACCACGTAATTCCCCAGCCCCTCCTGGCAGTCTCCAATGCGATCCACGCGCGCCTTGCCAAGATAGGGATTGATTCGCGCGCCGGTAAGCCCAATCAGAAGATCGTATCTCCCTTGCCGATCTTCAAGCGGGATTTTCTGCATGATCTGTTTAAGAAACAGCGCCGTTGAGACGACCCTCTCTTCGTTGGGCCAGGCGGAAATCTCCGATGGCACAAAGCGAATTCCGAACTCGCGCTCGAAGTAATCCGAAGCGGCCTCGATCAACTCCCGCGCCTCCTCAAGCCAGCGAGAGCTTCTCTCTCTTAGATTCGCGTCCGCGAGAAGCTTGACCCGGACCTCCCGTTGCGGCGCGGGAGTGCTCAAGCTGCAGGACCACAGAAGCAGAACATTAAGGATGAAGCAGGTTATCCGTGGGAGCGTAGTCATCGGTCAGCACTGGAACGTCGGAGTCGGGCCCACTGGGTTCATGATAGGCGCTGGCAATATCCCGGATCGAATCGGGAAGCAAGCCTCCGCCGAAGGAGGCGGCTCGTTTCTGGATCTCACGGATACCGAGCCGTCGTTTTTCCTTTGTGGCGACAACGATCACGTTTTGTACCGTATCCAGGCTTACGTTCTCGGGCTTGCGGCTGGCGAATAGGTAGATTTGAGGGAAGATGTCGCGCAGTGTCTTAACCACCGATCGGGTGATCTTTCCGCCTGGACCTGTGACCGCGCCAATGACATTCGCCACCAGGATCCCGTTCGGAGTCAACTTCCGCTCCGCCAGTTGGAAAAACTCCCGTGTGGTGAGATGAAACGGAATCGCATCGGTATAGTACGCGTCCAGGAGAATCTGATCGTAACGATTGGCTGTCCGGGCGAGAAACTGGCGCCCATCCTGCGCATGGACGCGCAGGTTTTTCCCTTCCTTTAAAGCAAAGTACTTTCTCGCGACCTGAACCACCTCCGGATCGATCTCAGCGACATCTATTTCGACCGAGGGAAAATCTTTTTGATATCTTTTTGGAATAGAGCCCCCTCCCAATCCTATAATCAGAACCTTTTGACCGTCCGGCTTAAACACCCATCCCAGCGAAGTGTAGCGCGAATAAATGAGCCTCAAAGCCGTAGGATCCTCAAGGCTCATCGCGCTCTGGAGCGTCCGGTCAAAGTAGAGATAACGGGCTTCCCGGTCTTCTTCGACACGAATCCTGTGATAAAAAGAGTCTTTTTCGAGAAGGGTTTTTGTCCAGGCCCAGGCTTGAGGCTCCCCGATGATAGAAATGGCAGCGACAATCAGGAGCGTCGACAATGTCCGTGCCGCCGTAACGGCGGGCGCCCGCGTGGCCGCGCGCGCCCGCGCCAGAGGCCAGAGGACCACCGACATGAGCACGAGAGTGATTCCGAGGGTATGGATGATATTTCTTACGCCGAGGATCGGGATCAGATAAAAGGCCGTGAACAAAGTACCGAAAATGCTGCCGCAGGTCGACAGGGCGTAAAGGGTTCCCGCCGTGCTTCCGACCGTACTCAGGGTGGTGGCAGCCAGGCGAATGGCATAAGGGGAGACGGTGCCCAGGAAGACTCCCGGAAGAAGGAAATAGAGCGTGCTAGCGATCAGCGGGTTGAGTCGATTACCAAAATCGGCTGAGGCTATCCAGTTATTGACAGGAGGGTAGATAAACGGAAGAAAAAAGATCATCCCTCCGGGAACCATGAGCAACACAAGTAAGCGAGCGAACGATGGGTCTCGTTCCGAAAGCCAACCGCCCCAATAGTACCCGATACTTAAGGCGGCGAGAACCACGGAAATCAAACTTCCCCAGACGAAGATGGAATTGCCGAAGTGCGGAGCAAGGACCCGGCTTCCGACAATCTCGAGTGCCATGAGTACGGCTCCGCTTACAAAGACAATCAGGTTTAGCAACAAGCGAGTCATGAAAACGTCTCCTATCCCCAGTCCTCTTCCTCGTTTATCAGAGTTACCGGCTCAAGCAGCTCTTCTGCAATGCTTTCGACGAACTGGGACGGCCGGGACAGCACGGTCCGCAATCCGCGGTCGAAGATTTTGATTGGGTAAGTAATGTAGAGGTTTTCTTTCGCGCGGGTGGCGGCCACGTACAGAAGCCGTCGCTCTTCCTCCAACTGCTCTTCTGTATTGATGTTGTAATAAGAAGGGAATCGGCCCTCGAGCGCCCAAATCACGAAAACCGAGTGCCATTCCAAACCTTTGGCCGAATGGATAGTGGAGAGCACCAGGGGTCCTTCGTCCGGATCAACAGGGAGAACATCCCGTACGCTATCAGTCGGAGGCTCCAAGGCCATGTCGCTCAGGAGCCGTTCCAAACTCCGATAGCGTTCCGCCATGCCCTGAAAATGCTCCAGATCCTTAAGCCGCTTCGGATAATCGTCCGGGTATTTCCTCTTGAGAACGGGCACGTAGTGCTGCATGAGATACTGCGCCATTTCAGGCGGACGTTGGCAGTCCGAACACATGTCGAGAACCTGCGCGAGCGTCTTTAAACCCTGCGCCACCTTTGGCTTCGCCTCGAAGGAGCGTAACCGCTGTGCCGGGTTTTCTCCTTGCAGCAGCCACCCGATGATTTTCTGGCTGAGCTGCGATCCGACTCCTTCCAGAAGCAAAAGAACCCGGCTCCAGGAGATCATGTCCTGGGGGTTGGCAAGGATTCTAAGATGCGCGAGGAGATCCTTGATATGCGCGCTCTCCATAAACTGGAACCCGCCGCGTTTCACAAACGGGATGTTGTGGCGCGCGAGTTCGATTTCGAGATCGAAGGAGTGGAAACTCGATCGGAAGAGCACTGCGATGTCCCAAAGAGGCACTCCCTCTTCTCTCAACTCGAGGATCTTCTGGCAGACGAAGCGCGATTGCATCTGCTCGCTCTCCGCCCGCACTAAAAGGGGAACATCGCCATCGGTTTTGCGGGTGAAGAGGTTCTTTTCGTAGCGTTCACGCGCCTGTCGGATGATCTCGTTCGTAAAGCTCAAAATGGGCTGGGTGCTCCGGTAATTCTCTTCAAGAGAGACGATCCGGGTTCCGGGAAAGTCCCTGGGAAAGTCCATGATGTTGCGGAAATTGGCTCCGCGAAAAGAATAAATGCTCTGGGCGTCATCGCCTACGACCATGACATTATCATGACCTGCGGCCAGGAGGCGAACGATCTGGGCTTGAAGCTGGTTCGTATCCTGATACTCATCCACCATAATAAAACTGTAGGAGTCGGAAAGGCGGCGGCGCACATCTTCGTGCCGGGCGAGCAGATCTTTAAGACAGATCAAAAGGTCGTCGTAATCGAGTAGAGATTTCTCTCTCTTGTATTTTACGTACCGCTCGTAAAGACGCAGCAGATCCTCCATAGCATCGTAAAGGTGGGAGTATTCCTGTTCGATCAGAGCCGGAATCGTCGATTGCTTGTTCAGGGCCATGCTGAAAATCTCGGCCACGGTTTGCTTTCGGGGGAAACGCCTCTCCTTTTCGTTAAGGCCCATTTCCGTCCGCAGAAGTTGAATTACGTCCTCGCTGTCCGCGCGATCCATAATCGTGAAGCCCGGGGAGAGATCGATCCACCGGCCATAGTGGCGCAATATCTCGTTGGCAAAGGAGTGAAAGGTCCCGCCGGCCACGTTGTCACAGCGGCTGTCGATGAGCAGGCTCGCCCTGCGGAGCATCTCCTCAGCAGCGCGCCGGGTAAACGTCAAGAGCAAAATAGATCGCGGATCAACGCCGATTTCTACCAGATAGGCCACCCGGTAAACCAGGGTGCGGGTCTTGCCTGTACCCGCCCCGGCTATCACCAGAAACGGGCCCTCGGTTGCCGTCACTGCCTGAAACTGGGCCTCGTTCAACTCTTTGCGATAATCAATGCCAGACGAGATCCGCGCAGGCAGGTCGTTTCTTTTAAGAACGTACTTGCGAGCCAAAGTAACTCCGACGAAAGCTCAACTTACTAATTTTCCTCGAACTGAGCAAGCCGCAATCAGTTGAATCGCGGCTTCAGGTGGCAATCGTGTGCTGCAAGGAGGCAAAGTCGTTTCCAGGAAGAAAACGACTTTGCGGTTCTGGGGACAGCCGTCAGGGAGAAAAGGAATCGTGGAAGGTATTTCAGGTCTTGGCCCGCTGGAAACCGGGCCAAGGTCAGACCTCAATTCTCGGCAGTTTCTCTAAATCCAGCGCGACCCTGATACTCGTTGTCAAATGCTTCGTCTGCCGAGAACCATTCTATAAAGGAGGAGCAGGATAACCGATCCAACCAGGGCCATTAAGAAGCCCGCGGGCTCACCCTCGCCATACAAGCCGAGCGCACGCCCTATAAACCCCCCCAGAAGCGCGCCGGCGATTCCCAACGCGATCGTCACAATAAAGCCGCCAGGATCGCGCCCGGGCATGAGCAGCTTTCCGATGATGCCGACGACCAATCCGAATAGTATCCAGCCGATAACACTCATAAGAACCTCCTTGTAGTTTGTACTTTTGCTCCGGACTAAGCGGGGGCGGAATCGTTTTTAGAGCTTTATGAGCTCTTTGGAGCGTCCTGGTCTTAGAAAACAGCAACTCTAATGCCAGGCTCAACCTGATTGGTTCTTGTGGCCAGAGAGTGTGTCGGTCCGGATTTCCCCTGGCGGGGATTCCCTACACTCTTCGCTCCGATCCTGCAACCCGCCGGGCATGCTTGGCCATAGGGTTGGTCGGCCGAGCCACGACACGGCGAGAAAGTTCCCCCGCGTGCTGGTTGACTTTGGAGAGAAGTTCGATTAGAAAATCAGATTAGGTAAAATCGCATGACATACGCGGTTGTTAGAACGGGTGGGAAGCAGTACCGGGTCTCCCAGGGGGATGTCCTAAAGGTGGAGAAACTGGAAGGCCAGGTTGGCGACAAAATAGCTCTTGGCGAGGTACTACTGATCGGTGGCGATGGCGAGGCAAAAATAGGCACGCCGATTTTGGCTGAAGCCACGGTTACCGGTGAGATCATCGGGCAAGGGCGAGCAAAAAAAATCATCGTTTTTAAGAAAAAGAGACGCAAGAGCTATAGCCGCAAGCGCGGTCATCGGCAGAGCCAGACCACGCTCAAGATCACCGAGATTCAGGGCTAATAGCCAAGGGAGCAGGTTGTATGGCTCATAAGAAAGCAGGCGGAAGCTCTCGCAACGGCAGGGATAGCCAGGGGCAGAGACGAGGGGTCAAGGTGTTCGGCAGCGAGAGGGTCAAGGCCGGGAATATCATTGTGCGACAGGTCGGCACCCGAATCCATCCTGGAAAGAATGTCGGAATGGGGCGGGATTTTACCCTCTTCGCCAAAATCGATGGGGTCGTCGAGTACGAGCGGCTGGGCAGGGACCGCAAACGAGTGAGTGTTCAGCCCGGTTAGTTATCTCGATCGAAAAGACTAAAAGCCCCGTTTGGGGCTTTTTTTTTGCCTGGAACAAGGCGATCTTCGCTGTGAAATTTGTTGATGAGGTCAGAATTAAGGTTAAGGCCGGTGATGGGGGGCGGGGCTGTGTCAGTTTTCGGCGGGAGAAATATGTCCCACGGGGGGGGCCCGATGGGGGAAACGGCGGCGACGGCGGTGATGTTGCGATCGCGGCCGATCCTCAGCTTGCCACCCTCCTGGATCTGCGCTACCAGAAACAATATAAGGCTGGCCGCGGTGAGCACGGGAGGGGAAAAGACCAGCACGGAAAAAAGGGGGCTGTCAAACACATTGCTGTGCCCGTGGGAACAGTGATCCGGGATGCGGCCTCCGGCGAAGTGCTGGCCGATCTAAAAAATCCGGGCGAGCGAGTGGTGGTTGCAGCCGGAGGAAAAGGGGGTAGGGGAAATGCCTCCTTCGCCAGCTCAACGCATCGGAGTCCGCGCCGGGCACAACCCGGTCTTCCGGGAGAGGAGAGGGAGCTGGATATCGAGCTCAGGCTGCTGGCCGATGTGGGAATCATCGGCCTTCCCAACGCCGGAAAGTCCACCCTCATTGCGGCGATTTCCGCTGCCCGCCCTAAGATTGCCGAATATCCTTTCACGACGTTGGTCCCTAATTTGGGTGTGGTGACGGTTGGTGAAGGCAAGTCATTTGTAGTGGCTGATATTCCAGGATTGATTGAGGGAGCCCATCGCGGGGAAGGACTTGGACACAAATTTTTGAGACACGTAAGCCGGACCAACCTCTTGATTCACCTGATCGATGTTTCCGGAATCCGTGAAGCCGAGCCGCTGGCGAATTGGCATACTCTCAACCGGGAACTGAGGCTTTTTGACCCGGCACTGGCGGAGAAGCCCCAGATCGTGGTGGCGAACAAAATTGACCTCCCCGAAGGGAGAGCGGGGGCATCGGTTGTGAAGAATGCGTTGGGGCCGCTTGCCGTTTCATTCTGCGCCGTTTCTGCGGTCACCGGCGAGGGACTGGCAGATCTCAAAAGGTTGATGGCAAAGAAGCTGGACGAATCAAGGGGCGCTGCGGAGGAGAACTCTCTTGCATCGGGAATATAAAAAGCGTTTCCTCCGGCGCGCGCGGCGGGTGGTCCTAAAAATAGGTAGTCAGATTCTCTCATCCCCGGCAGGTATTGAGGAGGGAAGGATCAAAGATTTGGCCCGGAACCTTGCCGATCTCCATGATCAGGGGAAGGAACTCGTCATCGTCAGCTCCGGAGCGGTGGCGGCGGGAATGACCCGCCTTGGGCTAAAGGAGCGGCCAAAAACGATTCCACAAAAGCAGGCGATTGCGGCCGTGGGACAAATCAAACTGATGGCGCTCTATGAGAGGCATTTTTCTCGCTTCAAAAAGAATGTGGCTCAGGTTCTGCTGACGCACGAGGACCTGGCTAACCGGCAGCGTTACTTAAACGCGAAGCATACGCTAAGGACTCTGCTCGAGTCCAAAATCATTCCCATTGTGAATGAAAATGACACGGTGGCCGTCGAAGAGATGAAATTCGGGGATAACGACCATCTCTCCTCGCTCGTGGCGACGCTCCTCGAAGCGGATCTCTTGGTCGTGTTGAGCGATGTCGATGGCGTTTATGACCGCGATCCCCATATCCACCGAGACGCTCGCTTGATTCCTCTGATCGCCGACGTAAAAAAGAGCAAGGAGGAGCTCAGGGGAAACACTCGGAGTCCACTGGGAACGGGCGGCATGGCTTCGAAGGTGAGCGCCGCGGAAAAAGCCGCCGCCGCGGGTATTCCCACCATTATCGCCAATGGCTTGAAGCCGCAGATACTGACGAGGGTGTTTGATATAAAATCGGAAGCGGGCACGCTGGTTCTTCCGGATGAAAACCGTCTGGCCATTCGCAAACACTGGATCGCTTATAACCTGAAGCCGGCAGGAGAGATCATCGTTGATCCCGGAGCCTATGATGCGCTGGTCCAAAGAGGGAAAAGTCTTTTGCCTTCCGGTCTGCGTGAGATCCATGGCTCCTTCGGAGTGGGCGAGTGCGTCCGCTGCCTCGATATTGATGGAAAGGAATTCGCGCGGGGGCTGGTCAACTATAGCGCTCAGGAGTTGGCCCAAATCAGGGGATTGCATACAAGCAAAATCGAGAAGATCCTTGGCTATAAAAGCTACGACGAAATAATCCATCGAGACGATCTGGTGCTGCTGTAGCCGCGGAACTAACAAGCCGGGAACAAGGAGCAGGAAGAGCAAATGTCACTCCAAGACGATGCGATTCTGTTGGGGAAACAAGCTAAAGAGGCCTCTCGCCGTCTGGCCCGTCTTTCGTCGGAGGAGAAAAATTGGGCGTTGCTCAGAATGGCTGACCGTCTCGAAGCAAAGATGGACTATCTTCTCGAGGAGAATAAAAAGGACCTGGAGCTGGCTCGAAAAGAAGGACTTTCAGCCGCGCTGCTTGACCGTATCGCGCTCGATCCGGGGCGAATTCGGGCAATGGCAAAGGGCCTTCGTGAGGTGGCTGCTTTGCCGGATCCTGTGCGGGAGATTGTCAGGATGTGGCGACGTCCCAATGGACTCCAGGTGGGAAGAATGCGCATCCCGCTTGGGGTTGTGGCGATTATTTATGAGGCGCGACCGAATGTTACGGCGGATGCCGCCGCTTTGTGCTTGAAATCAGGAAATGCCGTCATCCTGCGGGGCGGAAGCGAAGCGCTTGGCTCGAACCGCGCTGTTGGCGCGCTGCTGCGCGAAGCTTGCGCCGGAACCCGCATACCCGAGACGGCCATTCAGGTGGTCGAGTCGAAAGATCGAGGTTTGGTGAATCAGCTCCTGCAACTGGAAGACTACATCGATCTCGTCATACCGCGGGGCGGCGAAGAGCTCATTCGCATGGTGGCGGCCAATTCGCGCGTTCCCGTGATAAAACATTACAAGGGCGTCTGCCACGTGTATGTCGATAGCGAAGCTTCCCTTGAGATGGCCGAGCGCATCTGCATGAATGCTAAGGTTCAGCGCCCGGCCGTATGCAACGCCATGGAAACATTGCTCGTGCATGAGGCTATAGCGCCTGCCTTCATTCCCCTCATGGCAGCTAAGCTCAAGTCGGCAGGTGTGGAAATCCGCGGGTGCGAGAGAACACGCGGATGGGCGCCGGATGTCAAACCGGCTGACGAAGCGGACTGGTCGAGCGAATATCTGGACCTTATTCTCTCTGTCCGGGTGGTGAAAGACCTGGACGAGGCGATCGAACATATCGAGCGTTATGGATCACAACACACGGAGACGATTGTCACCTCGAATTATCAGAAGGCCAGGGACTTTGTCGATCGGGTGGATTCGTCGGCCGTAATGGTTAACGCCTCAACCCGCTTCAACGATGGAGGAGAACTTGGATTGGGCGCGGAAATCGGGATCAGCACCAGCAAGATACATGCTTTTGGTCCGATGGGCCTCGAGGAGCTCACCACCACGAAATTTGTGGTCTTTGGCGATGGCCAGGTAAGGCAATGAAATTAGCCTCTAAGGGAACAGAGTTCCGTCCAAAAAACCATCCGCCGGAATCCGGTAATATTTTGGTCAGGCCCGAGAGGGCACGTTCAATGCATCCTTCGTTCAGATTTCCCCCCGGGCCTTCGCGAGTTTCCTGAACGAGGTCTTGTAGAAAGGCTATTCATCCCTGATGAAAATCGGCCTCTTCGGCGGCACGTTCGATCCAATTCACTGGGGTCATCTGCGCAGCGCCGAAGAGGTGCGAGAGGCCTTCTCTCTGGACCGTCTCCTCTTTGTTCCGACCTCGATTCCTCCTCACAAGCGGGCTGTACCCACCAGTCCGGCGCGCGACAGGGTAAAAATGGTTCGATTGGCGATTGCTAAGAACCCCGGATTCCGCCTTTCGAGCGTCGAAATTTCCCGCCCCGGAAAATCCTATTCCATCGATACCGTCCGCCATTTTGCGCGAAAATGTTCCGGCAAAAATTCACTTTATTTCGTTCTCGGTCTGGATGCATTTCGAGAGATCGGCTCGTGGAAGGACTATCGAGACCTGTTCCCCCTTAGTCACTGGATTGTGACTTCCAGGCCCGGCTCGGGCGGAGCCTTGTCGCTCGGGAGGATGCCCGTTGCGGTCAAAAACCTGTTTTGTTATGATAAAAAAAAACGTGCATATCGTCATCAAAGTGGGACATATCTGTTCTTTCTCAAAATCTCTGATATTGGGATCTCTTCTTCTGAGATCCGCAATCGCGTGAGCAGAGGGAGGTCGATCCGCTATCTGGTTCCCTTGGAGGTTGAAAGCTACATCAGAAAAAGAGGCCTGTATCAAGCGCGACAGGAGGGGCGGTAACGAGATTGACAGGGGTTAGCTCCTGGGAAAAGGCCATTCTCCTGAGCCGCTTTGCGCTGGAGAAAAAGGCCTACGATCTGGTCCTGATTGAAGTGGGGAATGCCACTTCCATTGCCGATTATTTTATTATCTGCTCCGGACGGTCAGACCGACAGGTACAGAGCATCGCGCAAGGAATTGAGGAAAATCTAGCCGAGTACGGAATCTCGCCCTTGTCCATCGAGGGGCTGGGCCGGGGGCAGTGGGTTTTGATGGATTTTTCCGACGTGATCGTTCACATCTTCTACCAACCTCTTCGGGAATTCTATGATCTTGAAGGGCTCTGGAGTCATGCGCCGCGGGTGGAGCTCCCCGAGCCCTATTCGACTCTGGTTAACCAATTCAGCCTCAGGGCTGGCAATGTTCCCTGAATGGCGCCAGGCTTAGCCGTCTGGAGGTCTCTTCATGGGGTGGTCCAACCCGAGGACGAGCCTCATTTCAACTTTCAAAATGGTATTCGGATTCGGCGTCTTTTAAGATTTCTTCTAAGGCAGAACAGGAAAAGGAGGGCCTCTTGATTGTTCATCGTCCTGTTGTCTTGATTGTTCTGGATGGGTGGGGCGTTAACCCAAAGAGAGAGGGCAACGCCATCGCCGAAGCATCTACGCCCAACATGAACGGTCTGGCGGCGCGTTATCCTACAACAACCCTTTCGATTTCCGGAGTGGACGTGGGATTGCCCGACGGGCAGATGGGAAATTCCGAAGTCGGTCATATGCACCTCGGCTCTGGCCGGGTCATTTATCAGGATCTCACTCTCATCCACGGCGCGATCGATGACGGCAGGTTTTTTTCCAACAGAGTTTTCCTCAACGTTTTTAATAGGACAAAACAGGCGGGAGGGCGGCTCCATCTCATGGGCTTGTTGAGCGATGGCGGAGTGCACAGCCACCAGCGCCATCTGGAAGCGCTGATCGAGATGGCCTCCCGGGAAAAGGTCGGACAAATTTTTATCCATCCTTTTCTCGATGGCAGGGATACACCACCCACAAGCGGAGAGCATTTCCTCCTGGCGCTCATCGAATTTCTCAAGGATTACCCTGAAGCGCAGATCGCAACGGTGAGCGGTCGCTATTACGCGATGGACCGCGATAAAAGATGGGATAGAACGGAAAAGGCTTATCTGGCGCTGACCGAAGGTGTAGGAGTTCAGGCGCTATCGCCTTTGGAGGCGGTTCGACAGAGCTACCGGGAGGGGATCACCGATGAATTCGTCCTCCCGACCGTCATACAAAGCTGTGGCACGATTCAGGACCGCGATGGAGTGATTTTCTTCAACTTCCGCGCCGACCGGGCGCGGCAGATGACGCGAGCTTTGACGGACGAGAATTTCGATGAATTTCCGCGCAGCCGACGCATCTCATTTTCTTCCTTTGCGACCATGACGGAATACGACCCGCGCTTTGCTTTGCCTGCAGCGTTTCCGCCAAGGGATCTCAAAAACATCTTGGGCGAGATTGTCAGCCGGGCGGGAATTCGCCAGTTGCGCCTTGCTGAGACAGAGAAATATGCTCATGTGACTTATTTTTCTAATGGCGGTGAAGAGCAGCAATTCCCCCTGGAGGACAGAATTCTCGTTCCCTCCACGAAGGAGGTCCCCACTTACGATCTCAAGCCGGAGATGAGCGCTTTTGAAATTACTGACGACCTCATCAAACAGATCAGCGAGCGCGACTACGGGTTGGCCATTGTCAATTATGCCAATGCCGACATGGTCGGCCATACCGGGAATTTTGCGGCAACGGTTCGCGCGTGCGAAGTGGTGGACGCCTGTATTGGCAGGGCGGTTGAGGCCGTTTTGAAGCGGAGCGGCCGGGTCATTATCACGGCAGATCACGGTAACGCGGAGCAGATGCTTGACTATGACACCGGCGCCGTTCACACCGCGCACACGTCCAATCCGGTGCCGCTTATTCTTGTCGATGAAGCGCTCAAAAACAACTCTCTCAAACCGGGAACGGCGACCGACGTGGCTCCGACTATCCTGGAGTTGCTGGGCCTTCCGCAACCGCCGGAAATGACGGGCCGCTGCCTGCTCCTATAGTGAAAGCAATAATGTGTTGAGATAAATCACCTCCCCTCAGTCGCCTCCCGCCAAGGGAGGGGAGAGCTGTCAAGTTTCCCCCTTTGCGGGGCTTTGCGGGAGAGGGCCTGCCCTGAGTGTCGAACGGTCAGGGTGAGGCGTATGTAAACTTGTTTATGATCGTCACCATAGAATGACTGAGTTTTTGAATTTTGTTCGTTCTGTGGATTTTGGTTCGATTCTGGACTGGCTCTATCCGCCTCGCTGCCGCTTCTGCAGGGAACGGATTGCTGGCCGCGATGAGGAGTGTTTTTGTACGGCCTGCCGGCGCCGGATTCGGCTGATCACTCCTCCTTTTTGCCCCCGATGTGGCCGCCCATTCTTGGACGCAGGAGGAGAGAATCATCTCTGTGGCGCCTGCCTTTCACGCTCGCCCGGTTTTGCGACGGCCCGCGCTTGGGTCTGCTACCCGCGAGAGGAAATCGTTGATCATCCCTTAAGAGAAGTTCTACAGCGGTTCAAGTATGGGAAAAAAGTCGCGCTGGGAAAACCATTGGGGCGACTCCTGGCGGAGGGCTGTATGAGGTCTTTTCCGCAAGTGTATTTTGATGCCATCATCCCCGTTCCGCTTCACCGGAAGAGACTTCGCTGGAGAGGGTTCAATCAGGCTGTGGTTCTGGCGCGAGAAGTCAGTCGCGCCTGGAACGTACCTGTGGACCCGTTTGTTCTGTCAAGAACGCGTGAGACTCCTCCACAAACCCAATTGACCGAGGAAGAGAGACGAAAGAACGTACGCGGCGCGTTTGTCCTGAATCGAAAGAAGTCTGTTAAAAGGAAGGTTTTGTTGCTGGTTGATGATGTTTATACCTCCGGGGCCACGGCTCGCGAATGCAGCCGCGTGCTGCGCCGGGCAGGTGCCAAGGAGGTTCATGTGCTTACCCTTGCCAGAGCTGTCTGAGTGAGGAGTTTTGATTGGCGTTGGACGATCAGAAAAAGTGGGACGAAAGATATGCCCAGGGGCATGGGATCGACAGGCCCGCCGCGTTTCTCGAGCATATCTTTTTGGAGTTTTCCTGGTGCATCAAGCCGGGAAGAGCTCTCGATGTCGCCACCGGCAGAGGCCGGAACGCGCTTTTTCTAGCGCAAAGAGGTTTTGCCGTGGAAGCCTTGGATGTGTCCGTGACGGCGCTAAAAGAGGCCGCTAAAAGAGCAGACGAGTTGGGCCTCAACATTGTTTTCAGACAAGCCGATCTTGATCACGTCGAACTTCCCCATGACGCATACGATCTCATCGTCAATTTCAATTTCCTGCAAAGATCGCTGATTCCAAAAATAAAAAACGCCGCCAGGCCCGGAGGATACGTCATTTTTGAGACTTATCTCATCGATCAGCGGCTTGTGGGGCACCCGAGGAACCCATCGTATCTTCTCGGCCACAACGAGCTTCTGGAGCTGTTTCGCGATTTCCGCATTCTCTACTACCGCGAGGGAAAATTTATTGAAGCGGGAAAGGAGGCCTACCGCGGAGGGCTATTCGGGCAAAAAGCGCCTTGAGTTTAGGACCCTGACATAGTCCGCTTTACTCCGCTTGGCTTTGCCATTCGGCGACGCGAGAGTTCTATTTTCTTCTAAATTCCGCTGAGAAAGATCCATGCGGCGTTTCGCGCTGGGCGGTTTCGGATCCCCAGGTTTCCGCCGCCTCAGGCCGGTGAGTCGCGCCCGCAGGAACGAGAACGCGGCTCCCGCGCCAGGCGCGTAGCTTTTCCCGCAGAGATTCCAGATAGAGATAGACAACCGGAGTTATATACAGGGTTAACAGTTGAGAAACCAGCAATCCGCCAACAACAGCCAGACCCAACGGGCGGCGCGACTCGGCTCCGGCGCCATGGCCGAGAGCGATCGGCAGAGCTCCCATAAGGGCAGCCATGGTCGTCATCATGATAGGGCGAAAGCGCACGAGACAACCCTCGTAGATTGCCTGAAACGGGCTCTTGCCCTGGTTCCTCTGGCCGTCGATCGCGAAGTCGATCATCATAATCGCGTTTTTCTTGACGATGCCGATCAGCATGATGATCCCGACAAAGCCGTAAATGTTGAGATCCATCTGGAAAAGCATCAGGACGAGCAAAGCGCCAAGGCCCGCCGAGGGAAGTCCCGAGAGGATGGTTAAAGGGTGAACAAAGCTCTCGTACAAAATTCCAAGAACCAGGTAGACCACCAAGATTGCCATCGCCAGGAGGAGCCACATGCTCTGAAGCGAGGACTGAAATTGTTGCGCCGTGCCCTGAAACCCCGTCGTGATGGTCGCCGGCAGCGTCTCGCGCGCCAGTTCATTGACCGTATTGACGGCATCCCCTAGCGCAATCCCGGGCCGCAGATTGAAGGAGATCGTAACCGCGGGGAGCTGCCCGGAATGGTTGACGGACATCGGACCCACGCCCTGTTTCAATTTTGCGACAGAATTGAGCGGAACCAACGCGTTCCCCGCCGTTAGTGCGGTCTGAGCAGTATTGGCGCCTGTGTTGGATCGGATGTAAAGCATCGACAGCACGGACGGATCGCTTTCATATTTCGGATCCAGTTCCATGATCACCTGATATTGGTTATTCGGCGTATTAATGGTCGAAATCTGGCGCGAGCCGTAAGCGCTGTAAAAGGCGTCCTGGATCTGGCGCTGTGAGATCCCCTGCTGGGTTATGCCCAAGGTTGCGGCTTTATCCCGATCAACCACGATTTCCAACTGGGGGTTCTTGAGCTGCAGGTCACTGTTAACATCCTGAAATTCAGGCCTGGCTTTGATTTTTTCCTCGAGCATGGGAGCGTACTGGTAGAGTTCCTGGGCGTCAGGGCTTTGCAGCGTGAACTGATAAAGGCTTCTCGAAATACGGCCACCCACCCGGATCACTGGAGGGTTCTGCAAGGAGACGCGAACGCCGGGCACCGATGACAGTTTCGGCCTCAGTTGCTGGATCACTTCATCGGCGCTCAAAGAGCGCTCCGAGCGAGGTTTTAGCCGTATAAACATCCCACCCGAATTCGGGCCGGAGGCGACACCACCCACTCCCACGCTGGACCTGAAACCTTCCACGTTTGGGTCCTCTGCGACAATCGCCGCAAGCTTTTTCTGGAGCCGCACCATGTCGTTAAAAGAGGTGCCCTGGGCGGCTTCGCTGAAGATAATCACCTGGCCGGTGTCTTCGCTCGGCACAAAGCCCTTGGGAATCACCATAAAATAATGGACGGTCGCGGCCAGAAGGAGAAGCGAGGTCAGCAGGGTAGCGAACCGATGTCGCAGAACCCCTTGGAGGGTCCAGTCGTACGCCCTTAGCATCGAATCAAAGAACCGGCCTACAATGGTGTAAAGAAAACCGTGGCGCTCGGAATCGGCGGGGCGCAGGAAGCGGCTGCAAAGCATCGGCGTTAGGCTCAACGAAACGAAGCCCGAGACCAAGATGGCGACGCAGATCGTAACCGCAAACTCCCGCAGCAGGCGGCCCAGCATTCCAGACATGAAAAGCACGGGAATGAAAGCGGCCACCAACGACAGGGTCATGGAGAGAATCGTAAAAGCGATTTCTCTGGCTCCTTTAACCGCGGCCTCGAAAACCTTTTCGCCTCTTTCGGCATGACGGACGATGTTTTCCAGCACGACAATGGCGTCATCGACCACAAAGCCGACGGAGAGAGTGAGCGCCATCAACGAAAGGTTGTTGAGGCTGTACCCCAGGAGATACATCACGGCAAAGGTGCCGATGATCGACATCGGGAGAGCCAGGCTCGGGATGATCGTGGCTGAAAGGTTGCGCAGAAAGAGAAAAATCACCAGCACGACGAGCGCTACGGTTAGAACCAGAGTAAACTGAACGTCCCAGACAGATTCGCGAATCGCCAGAGTTCGGTCGAATGAGACCTCCAGGTTCACCGAGGGCGGAATGTATTCGCGTAAGCTTGGAAGGATTTTTTGGACCGCATCGACGACCTCGATGACATTGGCGCCGGGCTGGCGCTGCACCGCTAAAACGACCGAGGGCTTATTGTTGTACCAGGCTGCGACCTTGTTGTTCTCAACGCTGTCGACGACCTTGCCGAGATCGCGCAACTGAACCGGAGAGCCGTTCCGGTAAGTAACGACCAGAGGGCGGTAGTCTTCCGCCTTCAGGAGCTGACCGTTGGACCTGAGCGTCAGAGAACGGCGCGGCCCGTCCAGCGTCCCCAAGGGGAGATCGACGTTTCCTCGCTGCACGGCATTAAGAACTTCGTCAATTCCGATCTGCCGGTAGGCGAGCGCCGTCGGATCGAGCTGAATCCGAACGGCGTACTTCTGGGAGCCAAAAACATCCACCTGGGCAACGCCGCTGACCATTGAAATTCTCTGAGCTAGGATATTCTCCGCGTATTCATTGACCGCGGAGAGGGGGAGAGTGTCCGAGCTTAAAGAAAGCTGAAGGATGGAGATGGCAGCGGGATTGACCTTCCGATAAGCGGGAGGGTTGGGCATATTCGTGGGAAGATCCCTCAGGGTCCTGGCGATCATCGCCTGGACATCTTGAGCGGCGGCATCGATGTTCCGGCTCAAATTGAATTGCAGCGTGATTTGCGTGCGGCCCAGGGTACTTACGGAGTTCATGGAATCCAGGCCGGCGATCGTTGAGAACTGTTTTTCCAGCGGCGTTGCAACTGAAGAAGCCATGGTTTCAGGGCTTGCCCCAGGGAGATTGGCGGTCACGACGATTGTCGGGAAGTCGACCGTCGGCATGTCGCTCACGGAAAGCGATCGATATCCCATAATGCCGAAGATCAGAATGCCCATCATGACAAGAGTCGTCATAACGGGCCGGTAGATAAAGGGGCCTGTGATGTTCATGATTCGGCCTCGTTCTTCACTTGCACCTTGCTTCCCGGGCCCAGCAGAAACTGTCCGTCTGTGACGACTTTTTCGCCGGGCCGGAGTCCCTTATCGACAACCGCCTCACCGTTAAGGGTTCGGTTGACTACAACCGCTCGCAGCTCAACTGCCGAATCGCCCTTCAGTACAAAGACGTGCTGTCCGTCTTGGCCTGTCTGGACTGCCTGGGAGGGAACCACGACGGCGTTGGGTTGATCAGTCAGCTTCAACGCCGCCTTCACAAACTGCCCCGGCCACAGCCGCCTCTCCGAATTCGCGAAGGTGGCCTTGAGCTTGATCGTTCCCGTAGTCTTGTCCACTGTATTATCGATAAAAGTGAGCGTACCCGCTTCTGAACGGCTTTCAATTTCCGGGATAATCGCTTCGACTTTGAGCGGCGTTTTGCTCGTGCGTTCCTTTATCTCCGGCAAATGCTGTTGGGGCACGGAAAAGGTGACATAGATCGGGGTGATCTGGTTAATGCCGACCAAAGCAACGGCGTCGTTGGTCCGGACCAGGTTGCCTTCATTGACGAGCAGGCTTCCGGTCCGCCCGGTCAGAGGAGAATAGATCCGACAATAGCTCAGTTGGACTCTCGAGTTCTCGACCGCAGCCTTATCCGCTTCCACAGTGGCCTCGAGAGCATCGGCGTTGGTCCGGATCTGGTCGTACTGTTCTTGGGAGACGTACTGTTTTTTCACCAGCTCCGCATAACGGCGCGCTTGCTGGCGGGCGTTTTCCAAGACGGCTGTGTTCTTTGCCAGGTTCGCTTCCGCCTGTTTAAGCGCAGCCTCAAAAGGCCGGGTATCAAGGGTGAAAAGCAGGTCCCCCTTGCTTACATCCTGGCCCTCCTTGAAGTGAACTTGCATGACCGTGCCCGTTATCTGGGACCTGATCGATACCGTCGAGTAAGCCTCCACAACTCCAACCGCTTCCAGTTGGAGGGGCATGTTCTTTTGGGTGGCGCTGACCACTACGACAGGCACGGCCGCAGACCTTCGCGAGCGTGGTTCCGATTTCTTCTGAACCCCAAGCGATAGTTGCCGGTAACCCAACGCGGCACCGCCAAGGACTAAAATCGCTGTGAGGGACATCCAGAAGTAGTGTTTCATAGGATTCGTCCTCCTGAGCCACGGGATAACGCCAGGTCAGCGGTCATTAACGAGAAGCGCTGTCGCCGGGGCCGTGAGGGTGTTGTCAGATTCGCCGGAGCCGCTGCGGGTAAGATATTCTTGCTATCGGTCATGGACGCGTGCCGAGTTACTTCAATTCTACTCAAATTATTGGAGCATGTCGATATTGCCCATTCTCGCTCGCCTTTGCGCGCGAGATTCACCTCGAAGAAACGCGCTGTCGGGGAAACTGCAGCCGGGCCACCTTTTACCTTCGAGGTTCAGGCCTCGGGTTTACAGGATGGCGGGGTTTTTCCTCGGGCCATGAACAATTCGAGCTAGCTGTCCAGCTCGGGCTTGGGGAGAATCGTGTAGGGAACGCCCTCTTCATCAAGGGCTTGTGTTTCTTCGGACGTCGAAGTGCCGTGGATGGGTCTCGCCTCGACTTCACCGTGGAAAATCTGCCGTGCTTCCTCGGCAAAGCGCGGCCCTACATTCTCAAAATTCTCCCGGACATATTGGTGGAGACGGATCAGCATCTCTTTGGCCTCCGCCTCTGTCAAGACAGGTGGAACTGGCTTCTCGGGGGGGTTCGGCCTGCTTTTCTCCGGGGTTCTTTCCTCCCGTTTGACGTGAACGGCGCAGGCATGGGGTACTTTCTCAACTTTGGAAGTCCCGCAGACCGGGCACGAAATCTGGCCATTCCTCGCCTGTTTCTTGTAACCCTCGAAGCTCGGAAACCAACCTTCAAACTTGTGATTTTTCTTGCAGATGAGGTTGTAGACTACCATTGTTTATGGCCCCTAAGCAGCCGAACTAATCTTTTAAGGAGGTTTGGCTTGATTGTCAACCGGTATGGAGAACGTTGCAAGAGCCCCGTCTTATAAGCAACCGTGCAAACTGAACCCACTGGGCCACTTGAGGAGACGGCCTAGTCACACGCGGTCAGGCCTTTGACCTGTGCAGGCACTTAAGAGCCGCGAGCGGCTATTTATACACCGCATGAAAAGCCATGCTATGGATCAAGCGTTTGCAGGTGAGGAGTGTGGTGCTAGAATCTTTTGCGTGCCCGAGATGAGATTGAGGACGCTTCGCAGGATTCGCGAGGTTTCAGCCGCCGACTGGGACCGACTGGTTCTGAGCCAGAGCTCGCCATTCATGAAATGGGAGTGGCTTCAAATGTTGGAAGAAACCGGGTGTGTCAATGAAAGAAAAGGTTGGTTGCCTCATCACATCGTCGTTGAGCGCGACGGAAATCTGGTCGCCGCTTGCCCCATGTACCTCAAACTTCACAGTATGGGCGAATTCGTATTCGACTATGACTGGGCGGAATTCGCCCGCCAACTCGGAATCGAGTATTATCCCAAGATTATTGTAGGTGTACCTTTCACGCCCGTTACGGGAGCGCGGTTTCTGACCGGCAATTCTGATAACAGACGGTCCTTGATTCAGTTGATGGGACAGGCCTTGAAGCGTATGGCCGACCAAAATAGGCTCTCCTCGGTCCATGTGAATTTTTGCCTGGAAGATGAGGCGGGGGCTTTAGAAGAGCTGGGCTTTTTTCCCAGGGCGGGCCTGCAATTTCATTGGCAGAATCGAAACTTTGATTCCTTTGAAGACTATCTTCGAGCTTTTAGGAGCGAGCGGCGCAACAAAATCAAGCGTGAGCGCCGCGAGTTGTTGAACCAGCGGATCGCAATCCGGGCGGTGGAAGGAGATCAGGTCACCCCGGAGGAATTGCGGGTCATGTTTCGACTCTATAAGAGGCATATCGACCAGCTCTATTATGGCCGCCAGTACCTTACCAGGGAATTCTTCGAGGGGTTGGGGGGTCGCTTCTCCCGACACATCTGTCTGTTGTTCGCCGAGCAGGACTCGCGCGTCATCGCCGGAACCTTTAACATTCAAGACGAAAATGCTCTCTACGGCCGTTACTGGGGAGCTTTCAAGGACGAACGTTATCTGCACTTCAACGTCTGCTATTATTCCGCGATTGAGCACTGCATTCGTCGGGGTCTCAGTCGCTTTGAGGCCGGCGCGGGGGGAAGCTTTAAACAGTTTCGCGGGCTTGATCCCGAGCCGACCAGGAGTATGCATTACATTCGCGATGGGCGCTTCAGGCGAAGCGTGGAGCTTTATTTGCAGCAGGAGAGAGAGATCATCGCACAAAAGCGCATTGGGCTACTGCAAACCAGCCAATTGAAACAACCGTAAAAATAGCGGGATTCCCAGAGCGGCTGGCGGCTTTCACCGTCAACGGTCATCCTGGCAAATGATGAATATTTCCCCGCCGCGTTGGACAAAGCTCGCCGTCCCTTATATGATCTGTAGCTTTAACAGAATCCCATAGCCGATATCCCAGAGCATTGGCGCCTACCACAACAGAGACAACATACAAATCGGCCGGCGTGGATATTTCCGCTGCCGATCGGCTCGTGCGGCAAATCCAGCCTCTTGCGCTCAAGACGGCGAGGCCCGGCCTGCTGGCAGGGGTCGGCGGCTTTAGCGGGCTTTTCGAGCTCAGCGCCAAGCACTACCGCCGGCCGGTTTTGGTCTCATCCACCGATGGTGTCGGGACCAAACTCAAAATTGCTTTCATGATGAATACCCATCACACGGTCGGGATTGACTTGGTGGCCATGGGGGTTAACGATATTTTAACTCAAGCGGCCGAGCCGCTCTTTTTCCTCGATTATTTCGCCACGGGAAAGCTTGAGCCGAAAACGGCATTGAAGGTCATTTCGGGCATTGCTGAAGGCTGCAGGCTTGCGGCCTGCGCGCTGATCGGGGGCGAGACTGCAGAGATGCCAGCCTTCTACGGCGACGGGGAATACGATCTGGCGGGGTTTGCTGTCGGCGTTGTAGAGAGGAAAAGAATACCCAGGCCGCAGTTGATTGCCGCGGGAGATGTTTTGATCGGTCTGCCTTCGAGCGGGCTTCACAGCAACGGCTACTCTCTGGCCCGAAAAGTTCTTCTAGAGGTCAAGGGCTTCAAATTAGGCCGGCGCATCCCGGATCTGGGCCGCACGCTCGGAGAGGAATTGCTTGAGCCCACAAGAATTTATACCCGAGTGATGCAGCCCTTGCTCCGGCGTTGCTTTGTCAAGGGAATTGCCCACATCACGGGAGGGGGAGTGCCCGGGAATCTGCCGCGAATTCTGCCGGAAGGACGGCGGGCATGGATTGATCGGACCCGGTGGCCGGTCCCCCCTATTTTTGATCTCATTCAGAAATCCGGGAAAATATCTCGAGCGGAAATGGACCGAACTTTCAACAACGGTTTGGGAATGATCCTGGTTGTCGGACAGAGGGATGCGGACGCCGTGACCCGCACTCTGAAACGCATGGGTGAAAAATCTTTTATTATCGGGGAAATCAAGAAAGGAGAGCGAGGAGTCACGTTCGTCTCCTGAAGGAGTTCTGTTATGGGACGGCAACTGGCTTTGGGTGTGTTGATTTCAGGCAGCGGGACGAATCTACAGGCCATCATCGACGCGATTGAAGGGAAAACCTTGGACGCGGTCATTCGAGTGGTGATCAGCAACAGAGAGGATGCGTTGGGTCTCGCGCGCGCCAGGGAACGCAACATACCGATCGAAGTCCTCGACCATCGGAAGTTCGCCTCGAGGGAATCTTACGACCAGGCGTTGGTCGAAATACTTCAGAGCCGGGAAGTGGAGCTGGTGATCCTGGCCGGTTTCATGCGTCTTTTGTCTCCTGTCTTTGTAAAGGCTTTTACCAACCGCATCATGAACATTCACCCCGCGCTTCTTCCGTCATTCCCGGGTCTTCACGTGCAGAGGAAGGCTCTGGAGCACGGGGTCCGTTTCTCAGGCTGCACCGTTCACTTCGTGAATGAGGAGTGTGATGAGGGGCCGATCATCATCCAGGCTGTGGTCCCTGTCTATCAGGATGATACGGAGGAGTCTCTCTCGGCTAGAATCCTCCAGGAGGAACATCGCATCTACCCGAGAGCCATCCAGCTATACAGCGAGGGGCGGCTCCGTCTGGTGGGACGCAGGGTCGTTGTCGATCATTTGGGCAATCAGGAAGATCAAGTTCTGATCCAGCCTCCTCTGAACGGATGAAGAAAAGAAACTCTGCAGGTCATGAAGCGGTCAACCGTGATTCTTTTAATGAAAGCTCTGGTGAGCCTGGGTTTGCTGTTTTTTCTTTTCTCCCGTATCGACGTTCCGGGATTTCTTCTCGTCCTCTCCTCAGCCCGTCTCTCTTACCTCATTATCGCGCTCGCGATCTATTTAGTGGGGCAGGTCATAAGCTCCGTAAGATGGGCCCTGCTGGCCCGGCCTTTGGGTTTTGATTATCCCATCAAGAACTTCACGCTTCTCTATATTATCGGGATGTTTTTTAATCTTTTCGCTCCAAGCACGATCGGCGGAGATGTCAGCCGGGTCTTCTACCTGGCGCGCGACGGGAAGGAGCAGGAAAAAAGCTGGAGAGAATCTACAGCGTTTGCGACGATCTCGGTGATTCTTGACCGCGCCGTAGGGATGGCTGTTATGGTCTGGATCGGGGCGGTCGCCTTGGCGATTTTTCCCGGTTACTCTCTCCCCCTGATGATCCGTTATCCAACCTTCGCAGTCGCGCTGGGATTTCTTGTGGGGTGGATCCTGCTCCCGTTTCTCCACCGGCTTTATCGGGGCCGAGATTCGGCTCTGGGCAGAAACTTGGGCCGCGTCGTGGAGTCTTACCGCAATCACCGGATTGTCCTGATGCAGACGATCGGCCTATCGCTGTTCGTGCATTCCATTCAAGTCTGGATGCAGATCCTTTTAGGCCGGGCTCTGGGCGTCGAGATTCCTTGGTCTTATAGCTTCATTCTCTATCCTCTCGTAGGCTTGTTCAGCGCGCTCCCGATAACCCTAAACGGCATAGGCCTGCGGGAGGGCGGATACCTATATTTGCTGCGGCAGATCGATGTCAGTCCGGAAAAGGCCATCGCTTTCGGCCTCCTTTGGTTTACCATTGTTGCCCTTGATAGCCTGATCGGCGGTGTGGCATTCGTATTGAGAAAAAAGATAAACCCCTGATAAACGACTGCTAACGGAAATGAGAGGCTTGCGCTGCATATGCCGCATCTGACGGTCGATCTATCGGTGGTGGTGCCTTTTTACAACGAAGAGGGAAACATCCGCGCGCTCTACCGGGAGATGAAGAAAACCTTGGACGCAGTGCGCCGGGACTACGAATTCGTCCTGGTGGATGATGGTAGCCAGGATCAGACCGGCGCCATTCTTGATGAGATAGCGAGAGCCGACCGGCGCACGCGCGTGGTCCATCTCGCCCCCAATCAGGGTGAAGCTGCCGCGCTTTCTGCGGGCTTTCGAGAAGCCCGAGGGCGGATCATCGTAACGCTCGACGGCGATGGCCAAAACGATCCTCAAGATATCCCTGCTTTGTTGGCCAAGTTGGAACAAGGCTATGCGGTGGTGACCGGGCGCCGTCGCGAGCGGCGGGAAAACTATTGGGCGCGGGTTCTGCCGTCGCGTCTGGCGAACGGCCTGATCGCGCGCGTGACCGGTGTTCCCGTACATGACTGTGGCTGCGGCCTCAAGGTTTATCGCTCTGAAGTCATTTCCGGGGTCTATCTGCCGCACGGAATGCACCGGTTCTTGCCCGCAATCCTGCCAGTGGCGGCTGGCGCGGTGGCTGAAATTGACGTTGCGGATCGAGCGCGCCAGTCGGGCCAATCCCACTACGGCCTGCGGCGGGTTTTCAGCGTAATCCGTGATCTGCTGCCGGTGCGCTGGATCCGGCGCGGGCAATCAAGAGCAGAGCGGAGCGTTATCCGGGCGCTCTCGCTGGCGACTCTGGCTTTTGTTCTTATCTCGGGCTCGATGCTGTCCACGAGAACTCCAGTCAAGCTGGCGGCGTCATTTATCGCTGGGATTGGCGCATTCTATTTCGTCATCGCTTTGAAACGGGTGCGCGAGTTTACCCGCTCCCAACTCCGATCACGTCAAGAACAAGAATAGGTCATCTCGAAAGGTCGCTCATGTCATCCTATCACTCAGAGATCGGCCTGGCGCTTGTGGGTGCCGGCTATTGGGGAACGAATCTGGCGCGGACCTTCACTGCCACCCCGGGGATTGCCCTGAAGGTCGTCTGTGATCGCCGCAGAGCCGCTCTTCAGGAGATTCAGAAGAGGTATACGGGGGTGGAGGTCACCGACTCCTGGAATAGCGTGGTCGGGAGTTCTGAAATCGATGCCGTCGTTCTCGCGACACCTCCTTCCACTCATTACAGACTTGCTCGGGAAGCTTTGTCCGCCGGGAAGCATACGTGGGTCGAAAAACCCCTGGCTTTGCGCTACGAAGAAGGACGGGGTCTCGTCGAGGCAGCCCGAAAAGCCAAGCGCATGCTCTTTGTGGATGAAACTTTTCTCTATGATGCGCTCGTGGAACGAGCCAGGGAACTGATTGCGACCGGCAGCATCGGAAAACTTTATCATGCTTCATTCGAGCGCACCGGCATGGGCCGAATTCGGCGTGATTCAAATGTCTGGTGGAACTCGGCTCCTCACGACCTGTCGGTTTTGCGCCACGTCTTAAATCTACCAGTTCTACGGATGTCGGTTTTCGGACATGCGCGAGTCCAGCGCGGTATTGAAGATGTGGTTTGGGCGGCGCTGGAGCTTGGGGAGAATGTCTCGCTTCACCTGTACCTGAGCTGGCTTTTTCCCGATAAAAGGGCGCGCATGACGATTGTGGGCGAGACCGGAATAATCGAATATGAAGGGCGATTCGAGAAGCGAGCGCTCAGGCGATATAACTACAAGCTGGGAAAGATCACCTCAGAGACGCCCGAAGAGATCTCCAGCGCGAATTTGATTCCCATCGAATCGTTCGAGGTAACCGAGACGATTCAGGATGACCGCAGGGAGCCCTTGCTTGTTAGCTGTGCTGCCTTTCGGGACAGCATTCTCAGCGGCCTGCCTGCCCCAAGCAGCGGCGAGCGATCCCTGGCAACCGTCGCGGCTCTCGAAGCTGGAGACCATTCTCTGGCCCAGAACGGTCTGTGGGTGCAAATACCCCAAGATTGACACAAGCCCGCCGGAGGAATTGAGAGCAACAAAGTTCCCCTTTTGGGAAAGAGGGGCCAGGGGAGATTTTCTGAAGACACGAGCTGCATTTTTGGCCCTCCCATTGGTCGTGGCCTGCTATTGTCTCTATTTCTGGGATCTGCAGGATATTCCGTTCTATGACAAAGGCGAGGCGCGGGAGGCCGTGGTAGTCTCCGAGATTTATTATCATAACGAGTGGATCTTGCCGCGCCGTAACGGGGTGCAGGTTCCCTCAAAGCCGCCCCTTTTTCATTGGCTGGCTGCTGCGGTTTCAAAAGCATCTGGGAGTTTAAACGAGTGGACCATTCGACTTCCGTCGGCTCTCTTCGGCGCGCTCGGCATCTTGCTCACTTTTGCCGCGGGCGTGTGGCTTTGGGGTGTTAGCGCCGGTTTTGCCGCTGCCGTCGTGCTGGCGACGAGCTTCGAGTGGTGGCGCGCAGCGACAGTGGCCCGCGTCGACATGACGCTGGCCTTTTTTATGGTCGCGGCCTTCCTCTTATTCTACTACATCTACCGCAAGGAGCACGTGAAATGGGCGCATGGGCCTATTCTCGCCCTGTTGCTCGGGTTGGCGACACTGGCCAAAGGACCCGTCGGAATTGTCCTGCCTGGCTTCACCGCGCTCGTGTTTGTCTGGCTCAGACGAGATCTTGCTTTTTTAAATAAGCTCCGCCCTGCCGCCAGTGCGGCGGTCTTCTTGCTGGTCGCGCTTTCCTGGTATGGGCTGGCGTTATGGAACGGAGGAGCGGATTTTTTTCAGAGGCAAATAATTCATGAAAATCTTGCGGCACCCTTGGGCGGCGGGGGTCACCGACAGCCTCTCTATTATTTTATTCCGAGTCTCTTTGCGGGAATGGCTCCCTGGAGCGCGTTTTTACCCGCGGTCGCCGTTTTCCTCTATCGACGTCGCAACCGGCTCGCGGAAGAGGGCCTGCTTTATCCGGTTGTTTGGTTTACGGTGGTGTTTGTCTTCTTCTCCATTGCCTGGACCAAGCGGTCGGTTTACATTCTCCCTTTATATCCGGCCGTAGCTCTCATTCTCGGTGCCTGGTGGTCAGATTTGAGCAAAAAAGGAAAAGCGGATTCTGAATGGCTTTTTCGACTTGCCGGGTATGGAATCGGAAGTCTTTTTGTCATCGCCGGGACGGTGGTTTTATCCGAGCTTTTGGGGTGGAAGGTTTTCGTAAACCTGCGCGGTTTTCTCCACCCGAAAGACCAGGCCAATCTCGCTCTTCTCACCGCCCTGACGCACGATTACTTCTGGCAGCTTGTGGCCTGGTCCGTGGTTTCTCTAGCAGGCGGTTTGGTGATATTCCGATCTCTATGGCGCGCCCATTCCGAGCGGCTTCTGGCATGCGTCGGATTGATCACGGCCGCAATGCTATCTTTGGGCAACAATATCATTCGTGAGGAGGTGGCGAGAGTTCGGACGCTCAAGCCATTTATGAATCGGGTCATGCAGTCGGTGGAAAAAAAAGGCCCTATCTTTTTCTATCGATCCCAGGATTACGGGGCGATTTTTTACGCCCGGAGACACGTCCCCTTTTTGGACGTCAAAACAGTCACCCCCTATTTTCTCCTCATGTGGGAGCGGGAATGGGAACAGATAAAGGGACGCGGCGGCGTTGAGTTGTTGGATAGGAGCGAGGGCAAGGGGCCAGAGGGAAAAGACTCCATCGTGCTGGTCAGGGTGCGCGCGGGCGCGGATTTTCCGAGCCCAATGGAAGCCAACGCTGCCGTCCCCCGGGGACGGGGTGATCCGTCCGATGAATTCTAAAAAAAAAGCGGGTCGATATCGTTGCCGCAGTCAGAAAGAAAGCTTTCCTTTAAGTCTATGACCTAGCGAGCTTTGTAGAAAAGCCCGGGTTTGCCTCCAATGGCTCAGAGCCCGTCGTGAGTTTTATCGAAGAGCAAACGGAGGAGGCCTTGAAATTTAAGGATTTACCGTTCATGCTGAGCGTGTCGAAGCATGAAAAGCGTTTTTCACAGGCTCAACGATAAAAAAAGTATCTGCTTCGCCGCGCCCGACCGCCTCACTTGGCGTACTTCCTGTTTCTCGCAGGCCTTGCATCCCGGACCTTCTTGATCCGTCTGAAAAGCAGCTTTGTTTTACCGGGGAAGGAGCTGAACCGGCCGACCCGGCCCTGCGTTTTTTTGGTGTTTAATTGGCACCGAATTCTGGTATGGTATGCGACGGGATCGGCAGATGGGAATAAGGAGAAAATCCATGTTCGAAAAACGATACTCAGTGGCGGGCCTTCTCTCGGCAGCTATCGGGTCATTTGCTTTGGCAACGTTGTTTTTTTACCTTCCTATTTCTTCTCCGGTGATGGCCACAAATCCTCCTCAGATGGACGGGCGTTTCCCTTCTTTTTCGTCGATTGCCAGAAGAACGATGCCCGCGGTGGTAAACATTTCAACGACAACGCAGCGGAGTTCCAAATCGGGTGGGAGTATGCCCTTTGGCGCTCTGGATCCGCTGGAAGATTTTTTTAACCGTTTCTTCGGTGAGGCCGTGCCCAAAGAGGCGCCGCAGAGAAGCCTGGGTTCCGGCATTTTGATCAGCAAGGACGGAGAGATTTTGACGAATTATCACGTCGTGCGGAACGCCGAGGTCATTAAAGTCAAGCTCGCGGACCAAACGGAACATGAGGCTCACATCGTCGGTAAAGACGAGCGAACCGATCTCGCGCTCATCAAGATTAAGAAAGCGACGAACAATTTCCCGGTGGTGCGATGGGGGACTTCAACCAATCTCGAGGTCGGAGACTGGGTGATGGCGATCGGCAATCCTTTTGGCTTGGAACTTACGGTCACCGCCGGCATCGTCAGCGCCAAAGGCCGGGTCATTGGAGCCGGCCCTTACGACAAGTTCATCCAAACCGACGCCTCCATCAACCCGGGCAACAGCGGGGGGCCTCTGATCAACGTTCAAGGTGAAGTGGTGGGGGTCAACACCGCGATGTTTAGTCAGAGCGGAGGCAATATCGGGATCGGTTTTGCCATTCCGATCGACCTGGCGAGAAAAGTTGTGGATCAACTCAGAAAAAATGGCAGGGTGATAAGAGGCTGGCTGGGGATTCGCGCTCAGGACGTGACGCCACAAACGGCCGCGACGCTCGGGCTTCCACGCGCGACCGGCATTATGAGATTGGTTACCGAGGTCTCGGAGCATAGCCCCGCGGCGGAGGCGGGGATCAAAGCCGGCGATGTCATCCTGGAGTTTAACGGCAGGCCTCTCCCAAAAAATCAGGACCTGCGCTCGATTGTCGCGGATAGTTCTCCCGGACAGGTCGTGACGCTTAAAATTGCCCGCGAAAAAAGCGAGCGGCATTTGTCCGTCATAATCGGCGAGCTGCCTGAAGACAGGGAAGTTACCTCTTCATTGGAGGGAAAGGACGCTGAGATCGGTGTCAAGGTTCAGAAGATCTCTCCGGAATTGGCCCGGCGTCATGGTTTAAGCGGCACCAAAGGAGTCCTGGTCGTCGAAGTCCAACAAGGAAGTCCCGCGGATCACGCCGGTATTGAAACAGGAGATGTCATTCGCGAGGTGAACCAGCGGCCCGTCAATACCGTTAAAGATTTTGAAAAATCGTTGAAGCAGAACCGAAGAGGCGATCGCGTCCTTCTCTTTATTCAGAGAGGAGAAAACGCCGTATTTTTTGCCCTTAAGAAAAAGGGCTAAGGAGGAACCATGTTCGGACTCGGGATTCAAGAGTTGGTGATAATCCTGATCATCGCCCTGGTGATATTCGGTCCGGGTAAGCTTCCACAAATCGGGAGCGGACTGGGGAAGGCGATCCGCGATTTCAAGAAAGCGGTCACGGGCGAAGAGGGGGAAGAGCCCGGCAAAGAGGAAAAGGCCAAAGAAGCATCAAAGGAACTTCCCCGATAAATCTCTCGGCGCCGGTTTCCATGGGAGATCTCGTCCAACAGCAAAACTTAAGAAGCCAGCCATTTCTTGCGACAGTCGCCATGTACCTGGGCGGCATTGCATTCCTCTGCCGCGACCTTTTCCGCTGCCTGCGCAGAAGATGGGAAGGACGCCTGATCCTGGAGCAAATGGAACAGATTGGGGTCCGCTCTCTTTCCATTGTTATCCTGACAGCTGTTTTCACGGGGATGGTCCTCGCGCTCCAAATGGGAAATTATTTGACGCGCTTTGGCGCGAAGCCCTACGCAGGAAGGATCCTGGCGGTTTCGATGCTGCGCGAGATGGGCCCGGTGCTTACGGCTCTGATGATTGGAGGGAGGGTGGGAGCGGGGATTACAGCCGAGATTGGTTCTATGAAGGTGACCGAACAGATCGATGCCTTGCGCTCGCTGGGGTCCGACCCGATTCAAAAACTGGTTTTCCCCCGTCTCGTTGCCTTAATTGTCATGCTGCCTTTGTTGACCGCTCTGGCGGATTTTGTGGGGATTCTCGGCGGACTTTTTATCAGCGTCAAGGAGCTGGACATCAGCGGAGCTTTTTATCTGAACTCGATCCTGCAGTTCGTCAAATTCCAGGATCTCTTTAGCGGTTTAGGAAAGAGTTTCTTTTTCGCGTTTTTCATCGCCAGCATCGCTTCGTATAACGGTCTGCAAGCCAGCGGAGGAGCCGATGGAGTCGGCCGGGCCACCACCCGGACCGTCGTTGCGACTTCGATCACGATTCTCGTGTCCGATTTTTTCCTAACCAAATTGTTCTTGCAACTCTAATTATGCAAGTCGCCGGATTCATCGAATGTCGGAATCTCCTAAAATCATTCGGAGAAAAAAAAGTCCTTCGAGGCGTCAATTTGTCGGTGGCGGAAGGCGAAACGATGGTGATCCTTGGCGGGAGCGGCTCGGGGAAAACTGTCTTGCTCAAACACATGAACGGCCTGATGAATCCCGAATCGGGAGAGGTTTTTCTGGATCAATTAGAGATAACCCGCCTCGGCGAGGAAGACCTCAGGGAAGTCAGAAAAAAAGTCGCGATGGTTTTTCAAGGAAGCGCGCTGTTCGATTCCTTAACCGTGGAGGAAAACGTCGCTTATCCTCTGGAGGAGCACAGTCGTTTGTGCGTGAAGGAGATTGCCGAAAAAGTCCGGCAAATTCTCTCCCTGGTCGATCTGGACGGAAGCGAACGGCTCTATCCCGCGGAGCTGAGCGGGGGAATGAAAAAAAGGGCCGCCTTGGCCCGCGCCCTGGCGTTGAATCCCAAAATTTTGCTCTATGATGAGCCCACGACCGGTCTGGATCCCGCTATGACTCACCGGATCAATGGTTTGATCCGGGAGATGCAAACGAGGCTTGGTGTCACGTCGGTCGTAGTGACCCACGATATTCACAGCGCCTTTGTGATCGCGGACCGGCTTGCTTTTATCCGGGAAGGACAGATACGATTTGTCGGCACCCGAGCGGAGCTGCAAACGTCCTCGGATTTGGCCGTCCGGGAATTTTTAGACGCTGGATTCTCACCCGTCCCATGAAACCCAAAACAGTCTCTCAGATCAGGGTTGGTTCGCTTGTGTTCCTTTCTCTCTTTCTGTTGGGCGCGGTAATCTTGTTCATGGGGAAAGAGAAACGGCTGTTCGAAAACAGGGTTCCGTTTGATGTCCATTTTTCCCGCACGGTAGGACTCCGGGTAGGCGCGCCGATCAGCCTGGGCGGGGTTACCGTGGGTTCTGTCGAGAACCTTTCTTTCCCTCGCGATGTGCACCAGAATTATATCGTCGTTCGTGTGAAGATCGTCGGTGAGGTCGCTCCTCGTATCCGCAAGAGCATGGTAGCGCGAATTCGCTCGCTGGGTCTTCTGGGAGACAAGTATATCGAGCTCTCGGGCGGGGGCCCATCCAGTGAGCCGCTGGCGCCGGGAGGAGTGATCGCGTCTGTGGATCCGATCGACTATGAGGCAATTCTGGGGGAAGGCGGAGATCTGGTCGAGAATTTTACTGAAATCGCGAACTCACTGAAAAATATTTTGCGCTCTGTGGAGGAGGGGAAGGGGCTGCTCGGTCAGGTATTCGCCCCGGGTCAGGAAAGCAAGTGGCGTGACACAGCGGAGAATCTCCGGGAGGCCTCCGGCTCGCTCAGACGGATCCTGGGCTCCGTGGAACGAGGCGATGGGTTGTTAGGCCAATTGGTTCAAAACCGCGAAGCGGGACGGGCCATGATGGACGATTTGGGAACCGCTCTACGCCAGGTGCGCAGAGCGACGGAATCGGGTCAGAGGATCGCGGAAAAGCTTGAGAAGGGGGAGGGAACTCTGGGAACCTTGATTCAGGACCCGAACGCTGGAAGAGAGATTCTGGCGAGCCTGAAAAGATCGACCGCAAACCTGGAAACTGTTGTTCTCCAGCTCCAGAAGGGTGAGGGTTTGTTCCAACGATTGATCGCCGACAAACCGTATGCCGATAATGTTCTGAGCCAACTGGAAGGGGCTACGCGAGACCTGGCGCAAATTATAGGAAAAATCGAAGATGGCGAGGGAACCCTGGGCGCTTTGGTGAATGATCCCAAGCTCTATCACGAGGCCCACGAGGTATTGGGCAGCATTAAACACAGCTGGCTCTTGTCGATCTTTCGTTTTTTTCGAAACTCCGGCTCTTCCGGGGAACAGAGCTCTGGAGACATGTCTCGGGACCGAGGCAGAAAATCCGGAGCCGAGTCGCAGGACGATTAGAAACAAACGGGCCAGGCGTTGTTCGCCCGCCGCCTTCCATTCTTGTGATTAGAGCCGATCAGGACCGTGTAGAGAGATAATTTGGAGAGCTTGTAAACCTCTTCCGTCTCGAGCCCCGTTGCATCGATAAATGGCTTGAGTTTCAGGTTCGTGCGCCAGCCCAACCGTCGGGTGACAGGATCCAAAGCTTGGGTCAGCGATCCCAACAACGGAAAATCGCTCGTGAAGTGATTGACGATGACGATTCGTCCGCCGGGCCGGCACACCCGCTTGACTTCTTGCATCATTTTCACTGGATCGGGGACCACCGTCACCACGTGAAAAGCCATGACATAGTCGAAGCTGTTGTCGGGAAACTTCAGATCCATGGCATTCATTTCTAGTACTTTGAGGTGAGTCCACCGATTCTCTTCGATCTTCTGTTGGGCTCGGGCAAGCATATCGGGAGCGAGATCGATGCCGATAACTTCACAGTGACGTGGATAGGCGGGAAAAGAAGTGCCGGTCCCAGCCCCTACCTCCAGGACCTTGGTACCACGAGGAATATCAAGCTCCTCGATGACGTATCTCAGACGCGAGTAAAAAATCTTGCCGAAGATCTTGTCGTAAAGAGGAGCGAATTCCGAATAGAGCTTGCTCTCGTGCGCTTCTATTTCACTCATGAGTTCCCCTCGAGCCACCGCTAATCCCTTCAGGATCAGGCCACTCCAACTTCCCTCGGTTGCTTCTTGCTGAAGGAAAAGATGTCCCGTTTCCTGAAACGCCACTGCTTTCCTTTTTTAAATCCGGGCAATATATTTTTTCGCGCGAACTCGTTAACCGTGTCAGGACTCAGATCCAAAATCCGGGCGACTTCCCGGCTGTTTAACAGATCCTCTTCTCGATCGAGCATAAATCTCCCTGTGAGGACGACCTTCCGTTATCTGACCCGTCAGTTCCGGGGATCGAGGCGAATAACACGAACTCTGCAGAACCGGAAGATAAGCCTCGGTAAAAAAGAACCCAGGAGCAGTCAGGCACACTGAGTTTGTGGTGCTTGGCCATACCTTTCAGTTCGTTCCTCGATGTCGCTTCAGAGCGGCAGTTGAAGGCCGCCTCAAGGCACAGGCCCAGGGGCCCTCGACTGGAGGGGCTCGTCGCGAGGGCGTCGCTTAGCCGCCATGAAATCAGGCTAACTGGCCAGATTTTTTTTACCAAGTTCGCTCCGGGGTGTCAAGGCGGGAAAGTCAGTGTCAGTCGCGCCCCGACCACCGTGGAGCCAAGATTGTTCATCAGGACACCCCCCCGGGAGATTTTGTTTGCATGTTGCCGGTTCGAGCCTGTATTCTCAGGCGTGCCCGTTGCGCTTCAGTGCGAGGTGTGGCGCCGCCGCTCAGAGCCGCCAGCCTCTCAACGGTCGAGTCACGCGGCTGCAAAAGGGTCACGAAAACGCGCGGCTGACTTGGTACAGCGGTTGCGGCTTTTTGTGAGTTCCTTTAGCATAGCATCAGTGCTTCCTCTCTGCCTGCAATGCGGCAAATCATGAAATTGGCCAGTTTGGCCGCGATCGCCCTGCTTCTTTTGCTCACCGTTCTTTTGATTGCTTTTTACAGTGTGATTCACCCCGCGGAGCTGCGGCGTCTTCTGATCTCCGAGGTGGAGAAGCGAACCGGGCTGCAGGCCCGGGTCGGAGAGGCAAGCATCCGGATGGGATGGGTTCTCGGGATCTCCTTTAACGACTTTGCGCTGACGGAGCCTGGGAAAACGGGGCCGGTGGCGACGGCTGAGAAAATCGTGCTCCGGGTAGGGGTTCGCCCTCTTCTGGAAGGCCGCATGCTGTTCAACGAGATTCGTCTTTACCGTCTCAAGTTGCTGCTACTCCGCGACGAAGCGGGCAAAGTCGCCCTTTTGGATTTTTTTTTGAACCTTTCTTTTCTGAAGCGGATAGAGGCCGATTTCGCGCTTGATTTGCGCAGAATAAGATTTGAAGAGGCGGAGGTCACCTTGGTGAATCGTCAAGGAGATCAACAATCCCTTGTTGCGCGTCTCGATGGGATGGAGTTGAGTCTTCAACGGATTCCAGCCGCGAAGATCGGGAATGAGACCGGCAGATTGCCGCTCCGGAGGAGGCCCGAGGGGATCGGTGAATTTGGCATCGAGTTCAATCTCCGGGCCGCCCTGGAGAAAGAAGGCGCTCGTGGCGGGTTGATGACAAAGGGAAAAATACTTTTTCCCGTGGATGGCTTTGACTTTCGTAAAGCGTGGTTCGAGGCGGAAGCTCAGATGGAAAATTTGATGGCCGGCCAGTTCTGGGACTATTACGCGCCGCATATGCCGCGAACGTCTATCCGTGGGATTCTCGCACCACGGTTTCAGTGGAAAGGAAGTCTGGCGCAGGGAGGGCATTTGAAAGGAGAAGTTGTCTTTAAGCGCCTTGAGATTCGGGCGGCCGAGCTCTTTGCCGCGGAAATCGCACCGGGAGACGGCCGGATCGGCATTGAGGTCGCCTGGAATCCGAGAGAGATTCGTTTCTCACAATTCGATTTCCATTCCAACGATCTCACTCTGTCGGCTGCGGGGACCTTGCGCGATCTCGCTCAGAAAGACCCGTACGTGGAATTGCGACTCACGACGCCCTTTCTTCCGTTGCCGGCGGTGCGGAAGTATTTTCTCTTAAGAAGTCATCAATCGTCCGCCTGGGGATCATGGATCAAGGCGCTGAATCAAGGAGAGATCAGATTGGTTAAGGCGGGCGTGGCCGGCCAGTTTTCCAAATTGTTTCAGGCCGGCGGGTCCAGCACCCAAGATCAGTTCTGGTTTGAAGCGGAACTCCGTGAGGCGAGTCTGGATTTTCCCGGCGACTCTTATCTGCCCGTAAGGCGGGCGAATGGTCGTCTCGCTTTGGAGAAGGGAAGTTTGCAGTGCAAAGGCATCACCGCCATGTACGGCAATTCGCGAATTGTGGAGATCGAGGGCGTCTATAAGGGTTTTTTTGAAGAGCGGGGGCTGCTTGATTTCCGTCTACAGGCCGAGTTGGATCTCGCGGAATTCAGACAGCAGGTGAACACCGATGCGCTCCCTTTTTTCAGCCCAAAACTATCAACGATGCTCCGGGAGCTCAACGGAAAGGCGAGATTGGCACTTACGCTGCAGAAGGCACCAGAGTCCCCCTATCAGTACAATGGCAAGCTCTCATTGGAAAACGCGCGGGCGCGCCTGGGCGAGATCACGCTCACTCAGCTTAAGGGGGACTTGTCCTTTTCGCCCCAGGAGCTCCAGGCGAATCGAATGACGGCTCTTCTAGCCGGGTTTCCCGTTAATATACGCCTTGGCTTGAAAGACTACGCCTCCTCTACCGGGACGTTTGACCTCACCGCCGACTCGTCGGGAATCAGGACCGGCGTCGTCACGGCGCTTTTGTTCGCTGCCGGTTCTCCCGAGGACGCCGGCGCGATCCGCGGCACACTCCGGTATCAGGGCTCCCTTGCCTCCAGTGAATATAGAAAGCTCAGCGGCGCTCTGGAGGTCTCCGACGCCCGCTTCACATTGGCCGGAAAATCGCTTGAATCGGTGAACGGGAAAGTCCAATTCGATTCTGAGCGCGTCAATTTTCAGGGCGTGAGCGGCCGAATTTTCGAAACCGACTTCGACCTGAGCGGCCAATGGCGATTTTTAGAGAAGCCCCAGTTTGTCTTTGTCCTCAGCTTTCCGGACGTGGATCTGGATTCGTTCCTCGCCCGGATTGCTCCTGAATCTCAGGAGGGGTACGACCGTTTGCAGGCAAGAGGCAAGGTTTACGCGGCGAAAGCAAAATACGAACGGTTTGACATTACGGACGTCAAAACCGATCTCGTGCTGGAGCGGAGAACATGGCGCCTGGAAAATTTTTCCGCGCGCTCTTCCGGCGGAACCGTGCAAGGGAAAGGCCTCATTGATGATGGCCCCGAACGCCTGGGTTACGCCTTTGAGTCGAAAATCCAGGGCGTTCCTGTTCAGAATTTTCTCGGCTGGTTCGGCATGGAGGTGAAAGAGATTACGGGGAATGTGCATTTTGCGGGCAATTTTGAGTCGCGTGGTAAGACGCGAGCGGAGAGAAAAAACAATCTCAACGGCGGCTTTCAGCTTGAGATTAAAGAAGGCACTTTGAAACGCGTGCGCGTTTTGGTCCAGATCCTCAACATCGTGGATCTTTCGCGCTGGTTCTCATTGAGGCTTCCCGATCTTAATAAAGAGGGCATCCACTTCCGCCGGATCACCGGAGATTTCAAGGTTTCTCAGGGGCTCTATGTGACCGAAAATCTTTTTGTGGACAGTGACGATCTGCGCATTACCGGAGCCGGCAAGGTGGACGGCGTCAAAGGGGAGATCGACTTTGTGATTGCCGTACGTCCATTTCCGGGAATGGACTCTGCGGTGAGCTTCATTCCGCTCCTCGGCACAGGTTTGGCGGCGATCAAGAATTCGTTTTTGGTCGCGAGTTTCAGGGTTCAAGGACCCATCGAAAATCCGAGCGTAACGCCAGCCCCGCTCAGCACTCTCTCGGAATTCTTTTTCGGCGCTCTCGCCATTCCCAAAGGAATCATAGGAATTCCAGCGGAACAGAAAAAGTGATGGCCAAGCTTACGCTGTACACGCGAAAAGAGTGTTGTCTCTGCGAGGAGATGAAAAAGGTCGTGTGGAAAGTGGCCGCCGAATTTGCTTTAGGCGTCGATGAGGTGGACGTGGATGGCGCCGTAGAGTTGAGACAACAGTACGGCGAAGAAGTCCCGGTTCTCTTGATCAACGACCGCAGGGCATTCAAGTACCGCGTTACGGCCGGAGAGCTGAGAAAGAAGTTGAGGAGAGAGGCCGTTTCTCACCCGGCAGGCAGCAAGCGGTAGGCGGTGGCGGAGCCTGGGAAAAAAAGCGCTCGATGAGTCCGAACAAGCGCCCTCCCCGGTCTTTCCCGCCAACTGGCGAGGGATTTGTTTTCGGCAAACGTGCGATCTACAGCGAATAGCAGTGGCGCGATGAGATGCATAGCCGAGCACCATAGACGTCATCGAAGTTGCACGTTCCCTTCGACTCCGCTGGACAGGCCTGTGCTCTCTCTTCAAGGCTCACCCCTCGGGCTAATACGGTGGAAGCGGGCCGGGACCGGCGATTTTTTTGAATAACTCGATGATGCCGGCGTCACGGGGAAGCTCCCGAACGACCTTGTCCAGCGCCTCGGGCATGAGGGGCGTCGAATCTTCGCCGGTCAGCTTCTTGAATTCCTTATGGAACTCGGGATCATTGAATGTCCTGCGCATCGCTTCCTGCAGTATTTTGACCTTGTCTGCCGGAGTGCGCGGAGGAAGGATAAAGGGAGCACCCGCGATCTTAAAAGCACGTTGAAGAACAAGCAGCTTGCGTTCCATGTCCGATCTCGCAAAAGTCTCCAGTTCGGGAAGATGAGCGAAGTGAGGATGCTTTTCTCCCTTGGGAACCTCGAATATGACATGGAAATCCATGAGGTTTCTCTCCACCCAATCACGGTTTCGTCTCATCACCGTATCGGTGCTGCTCGACCTGGCGTCAATTTCCCCCCGCACGATGGCGACGTCCAGCTCCGGACCCGAGTATGCGGTGATGAACCGCGGCTCTTTTAGGCCGACAATCCGGGCGAACAGCCTTCCTTCTAGATAGGTGGCCGAGCCCACAGCGTGCGCCCCCACCCTGATACCGGAGGCGTCACGGAGCTTTTCCAAACTGTGGAGACCGACCTCTCTTCTGCTCAAAAAGAGCGCATGATAACTGCTATAAGGTGAGCCCAGATAGATAAGCTTTTCCAAATCATACTGCACACCCGTCTCACCCAGCACAGCATTGGCCACAAGTCCGGTTCCGACGTTTCCGATGTTCAAACCGTCCGGGCGGGCAGAGTGGTAGATGTGGTTGGCGGCCTTTCTCCCTCCCCCGCCTGGCATATATTCGCTCGCGATCATTGGGCTCCCCGGGATGTACTTCCTGAGGAAAGGAATCACGGCTCTGACGCGCATGTCGCCGGTTCCTCCAGGCTGCCTTCCCTGAATGATTGTGATATTCTTACCCTTGTAAAAATCAGCCTGCGCTCGGACTCTCTCGGACACGAGCAGAAAAGCCACCGCGAGCCCTAAACAGGCCAGAATTGGCCGGCGCGGTTCTTTGATTTTCATTTCACACCTCCTGAACCGGTTTAAATATGTTCGCGGGGAGTCAGCAGCGGACCCGAGCTTCATCACCGTCGCTGAAGACTTCCAGGGTTTCTCTCAGCGGATACTTGACGATTCATCGATTCCGAGCAGTCTCTCTGTCTGGAGAGCCGCGCGGTGCTTTTCCGTGCCCGCCCAGTCGATGGTTAGCCCATTTTCATCCAAAACTACTCCGTAGATTTTGTGGGCCACTTGGACGGAAATGATGCCGTCATTGATGTCGTCCAGTACCAGTTGAGGGTCTCGTTCCAGGGGATCGCCATACCCTCCGCCGCTGGCCATTCTCATGTAGAGCACATCGTTCTTTTTGAAATCGAATTCCTTGTACGCCAGAGGCTTCGCCTGGACTCCGAGA
>JACQUW010000218.1 GCA_016210115.1 Deltaproteobacteria bacterium
CCCTCACCCTAACCCTCTCCCGCCCCGTGGAGTACCTGCCCGATCGAAGCCATCCAGCTCGGTCGTGACTACTCCACGGGGGGAGAGGGAACCTAAGAAGTCTCCCCTCCCTTGACGGGAGGGGATTAAGGGGAGGGTGATCTATGACTCGCCGTTGAGAGCTGCGTTGGAAAAACCCGGACCAGCATTCATGCGATGAGCGATCAGAACGAAATCCTGCGGGAGCTGAAAGAGAAATTCGGCGAAGAGCTGATCACAGCCCAGGAAACGCGCGACGAAGTCCCGACCGCGTGGGTGCCGCGGGAGCGGGCGCATGAGGCGCTTCGCTATCTGAAAACAGAGGTCCGGCAGCCGTACCGGATGCTTTACGACCTCACGGCGATCGACGAGCGCAACCGCGCCAACCGCGACGGTCAGCCGGACAGCGATTTCACCGTGGTCTATCACCTGCTCTCCTTCGACCGCAACAGCGATATTCGCCTGAAGGTTGCTCTCTGCGGCGAATCTCCCTCGATTCCGACCATCACCGATATCTGGCCGATGGCCAACTGGTACGAGCGCGAGATGTGGGACATGTTCGGCATTTTTGTCGAGGGCCATCCTCACCTGCGGCGGATCCTGATGCCGCGCACGTGGCAGGGCCATCCTTTGCGCAAGGATCACCCCGCGCGCGCCACGGAAATCGGGCCGTTTGCATTGCCCGACGATAAACAGGAGAGAGAAGAGCAGGCGCTGCGGTTCAATCCCGAGGAGTGGGGACTTAAGCGCCGGAGCGACGACACCGATTTTTTGTTTCTCAATCTCGGACCGCAGCATACCGGCACTCACGGAGTGCTGCGCGTGATTTTGCAACTCGACGGCGAGGAAGTCGTCGATGCCGTGCCGGATATCGGATATCATCACCGCGCCGCCGAAAAAATGGCCGAGCGCCAGTCATGGCATACCTACATTCCCTACACCGACCGCGTCGATTATCTGGGCGGGGTGATGAACAACTTTGTCTATTGCCTGGCAGTCGAAAAATTGGCGGGCATCGACGTTCCGGATCGCGTCAAAGTGATTCGGATCATGATGTCGGAGCTGTTTCGCATCGCCAGTCATCTCGTCTGGTATGGCACGTTCGCGCAGGACCTGGGACAGCTCTCGCCGGTCTTCTACATGTTCACCGATCGGGAACGGATCTTTGAAATCGTGGAAGCCATCTGTGGCGGGCGAATGCATCCGAGCTGGTTTCGCATCGGCGGCGTTGCTCAGGACCTGCCCCGCGGCTGGGATGACATGTTCCCGCGCTACATCGACTACCAGCGCAAACGGCTGCGGGAATATGACGCGATGGTCATGCAGAACCGGATTTTCAAAGCGCGGACGCAGCATATCGGAGACTACACGACCGATACCGCCATCGAATGGGGCGTGACCGGTCCAAATCTCCGCGCAACCGGCCTGGAGTGGGACTTTCGCAAGAAGCGTCCTTACTCCGGCTATGAGCAGTTCGAGTTTGATATCCCGACGGCGACTCACGGCGACTGCTACGACCGGGCCGTGGTGCGCGTGGAGGAAATGCGCCAGAGCCTGCGGATTATCGAGCAATGCGTGAACAACATGCCTGACGGCCCGTACAAATCGGATCATCCGCTGGCCACTCCCCCGCTGAAAGAGCGCACGATGCACGACATCGAAACTTTGATCACGCATTTCCTGAACGTGAGCTGGGGACCGGTGATTCCGCCGGGCGAGGCTTTTATGGGCATTGAAGCCACCAAGGGCAATAACGGATACTACTTGATCAGCGACGGCAACACGGGCTCCTATCGTACGAGGATCCGCACGCCGTCTTTCCCGCACATGCAGCTGGTGCCGGTGATTAGTCGCGGGTTCATGGTGGCGGATCTCATCGCCATTCTGGGCAGCATCGATTTCGTGATGGCCGATGTGGATCGCTGAGGAGAGCGAGCCATGCTGACCGAAGAGGAAAAGAGAGAAATCGAAGGGGAACTGCGGCATTACGACAATAAACGCGCCGCGTGCGTGGACGCGCTGAAGGTGGTTCAGCGGCACCGGCGCTGGGTGTCCGATGAGAGCCTCCGCGATATCGCGCAGTACCTGGAGATGACGCCGGACGAGCTGGACAACGTCGCCACGTTTTACAACCTGATTTTCCGCAAGCCGGTGGGCAGGCACGTGATTCTTCTCTGTGACAGCGTCAGCTGCTGGATCATGGGCTGTGACGGCTTGCGGCAGCGGCTGAGCGAGCGGCTCGGCATCGGCCTCGGCGAAACGACTGGCGATGAACGCTTCACGCTCTTGCCGATCGTCTGTCTCGGCGCGTGCGATCACGCGCCGGCGATGATGATCGGCGAAGATCTTTACCGTGACGTGGATCCGGAAAAAGTCGAGGAGATTCTGGCCAGGCATCCCTGACGAAGCTCTCTATGGAAAGGCCGCTTACTAGAAACATTCGCGTCGGAGAGGAGCCCCTCGATCTGAAGGCGTATGAACAGGCCGGCGGTTATCAGGCTCTGCAAAAAGCGCTGCGACAGATGACGCCGAAGCAGGTCCAGCAGGAGGTGACCGATTCCAATCTGCGGGGCCGCGGCGGCGCGGGTTTTCCCACCGGCATGAAGTGGAGCTTTGTGCCGATGGGGGATGGCGCGCCTCGCCCCAAATATCTGATCGTCAACGCAGACGAGATGGAACCCGGTACGTTCAAGGATCGCCTGCTGCTGGAAGGCGATCCCCATCTGGTGATCGAGGGCGCGATGATCGCCGCTTATGCGATCGAAGCGGACGTCGCCTACATCTTTTTACGCTGGGAGTACAAGTTGGCGGAACGCCGATTGGAGAAGGCCATTGCCGAAGCGTACCGCCGCGGTTACCTCGGGCGAAATATTCTCGGCTCCGGGTACAGCCTGGAGCTTCATCTGCACGTCAGCGCCGGGCGCTACATGTGCGGGGAGGAGACCGGGCTGCTCAACGCGTTGGAGGGGAAGCGGGCGATACCGCGCGCGAAGCCGCCGTTTCCGCAGGTGAGCGGTCTCTGGGGCAAGCCCACGATTGTGAACAACGTCGAGACCGTCTGCAATCTTCCGCACATTGTGAACAACGGCGCGGATTGGTTCAAGGGGTTGAGCCGATCGCGCGACAGCGGCACGAAAATCTACGGGACGAGCGGCAAGGTGAAGAGACCGGGACTATGGGAGTTGCCGATCGGCGCCACCATCCGCGAAATTCTCGAAGAACACGCGGGCGGGATGCGCGAGGGGTATAAGTTTCGCGGCGTTTTGCCGGGCGGCGGTTCGACCGATTTTCTCACCGAACAGCACCTGGACGTGCCCATGGATTACGGCTCCGTCGAAAAGGCGGGAAGCCGTTTGGGCACCGGCACCATGATCGTGCTGGATGACGGAACGTGCCCCGTGGGCATGGTCCACAACCTGGAAAAATTTTTCGCGCAGGAGTCGTGCGGGTGGTGCACGCCATGCCGCGACGGGCTGCCGTGGACGGCCGGGATCTTGCGCGCTTTGGAAGACGGCCGGGGAGAGCCGCGAGACCTGGAGAGGCTGGCGCGCCATACGAAGCTGCTACGGCCGGGCCACACCTTCTGCGCGCTGGCCCCCGGCGCGGCCGAGCCGCTGCAAAGCGCGCTCAAGTATTTCCGCGACGATTTCGAAAGGCACATTCGCGAGAAGCGATGCTCGTGGAGATAGGCGATGGCGATGATTTACATTGACGGGCAGCCGCGCGAAGTCGAGCGTGGTCAAAACCTCCTGCAGATCTGTCTCTCGCTCAATATCAATCTTCCCTACTTCTGCTGGCATCCGGCGCTGGGATCGGTTGGCGCGTGCCGTCAATGCGCAATCAAGCAGTTCAAAGACAGAGACGATACCCGGGGCAGAATCGTAATGGCCTGCATGACCCCGGCCGAGGACGGCATGCTGATTTCCGTCGATGACCACGAGGCGCGGGATTTCCGCGCGAGCGTGATCGAATGGCTCATGGTCAATCATCCGCACGATTGCCCCGTCTGCGACGAAGGCGGGGAATGCCATCTACAGGACATGACGGTAATGACCGGCCATGATTACCGGGAGTTTCGCTTTAACAAGCGAACGCACCGGAACCAGGATCTCGGGCCTTTCATCCACCACGAGATGAACCGCTGTATTGCCTGCTACCGCTGCGTTCGTTTTTATCGCGACTACGCGGGCGGCCGCGACTTCGACGTTTTCGGCGCGCACGACGCCGTCTATTTCGGAAGAGCGAGCGACGGCGTGCTGGAGAATGAGTTCAGCGGCAACCTTGTGGAGGTCTGCCCGACGGGCGTCTTCACCGATAAAACGCTCGCCCAACACTACACGCGCAAATGGGACCTTCAGACGGCGCCCTCCGTCTGCGTTCACTGCGGCGCCGGCTGCAACACGATTCCCGGCGAGCGCTACGGAACTTTGCGGCGCATCCGCAACCGCTACAATCATCAGGTCAATGGTTATTTCCTCTGCGATCGCGGGCGCTACGGCTACGAGTTCGTGAACAGCGAGCAGCGGATCCGGAAAGCGGTTATCCGCAGCGGCGAAAGTCCAAACGCTCTGGAATACGTCGCGGCTCTCGTGTCAAAGAATGAGAGGCTCATCGGAATCGGCTCGCCCCGGGCATCGCTCGAGGCGAACTTCGCATTGCGGGCGCTCGTCGGCTCCGATCGTTTCTTCCACGGCATTTCCGCCGCCGACTCACGATTGATGAAGGCCGTGGTGAAAATTTTGCGCGCAGGCCCGGCGCGCTCACCGTCGGTCCGGGACGTAGAACAATGCGACGCGGTCTTGATTCTGGGCGAAGACGTCACCAACACCGCGCCGCGGATCGCGCTCGCGTTGCGACAGGCCGCGCGCCTGCAGCCGATGCGACTTGCGGAAAAGATCAAGATTCCCGCGTGGAATGACGCGGCCGTTCGGGCGGTTATCCAGGACAGGAAAGGACCGTTCTTTATCGCCGCGCCGCAGGCGACGCGACTGGATGATCTGGCCACTCGAACTTATCGTGCCGCCCACGGCGATCTGGCGCGGCTTGGATTTGCCGTCGCGCACGTCCTGAATCCCGAAGCGCCTGGCGTGAATAATCTGACTGACGAGGTCCTCTCGCTCGCGGAGCAAATCGCAAAAGCGCTGAAAGAAGCCGTCCGGCCGCTGGTGGTCTCGGGCACAAGTTGCGGGAGTGAAGCCGTGATTCACGCGGCAGCCAATGTGGCCTGGGCGATTTGCGGACAAGGCCGCGCGGCTGATCTCTGTTTGACGCCGCCGGAATGCAACAGCCTCGGTCTCGCGTTACTGGATGGAGGCGAGCTCGCGGAAGCCTTTCAGGCGGTGAGAGAGGGCAGGGCGGGCACAGTGATCGTCCTGGAAAACGATCTCTACCGGCGCGCCGAGCTGTCGGCCGTCGATGAATTCTTGCACACCGCCAAACATGTCGTCGCCCTCGATAGCCTGGAAAACGACACGACGAAAAGAGCTGAAGTGATACTGCCGGCGGCGACCTTCGCGGAAGCGGACGGCACCCTGGTCAACAATGAGGGCCGGGCGCAGCGCTTTTACAGCGTTTTCCCGCCCGCCGGAGAAATCAGAGAGAGCTGGCGCTGGCTGCGCGACATCGGGGTTGCGGCGGGAAAGCCGGAAGCGAGACGGTGGGAAAATCTCGACGCGATCTCAGCCGCCCTGGCCCGCGAGTACCCAATTTTTGAGTCGATCACGGAAATCGCACCGCCAGCGGGTTTACGCATCGCCGGTCAAAAAATCCCGCGCCAGCCGCACCGCTACAGCGGTCGCACGGCGGTGCACGCGCATATCAACGTCAGCGAGCCCAAGCCGCCTGAGGATTGCGACTCGCCGCTGAGCTTCTCAATGGAAGGATATCCAGGCCAGCCGCCTTCCGCGCTGATTCCTCGTTTTTGGGCGCCCGGCTGGAACTCGGTTCAGTCTGTGACCAGGTTCCAGGCGGAAGCGGGGGGTGAGCTGCGAGGCGGCGATCCCGGTCGACGTCTGATCGAGCCGGCCGTCAACGACAAGCCGCATTATTTCCGGGAAATACCGGCAGCGTTTTCGCCCCGCGAAGGGAGCTGGCTTGTTCTCTCGATCCACCACATCTTCGGATCGGAAGAGCTGAGCATACGATCCGGGAGCATCGCCCAACTCACGCCGGACCCCTACGTCGCATTGCATCCCGAAGATGCGGCGCGGCTGGGCGTGAGAGAAGGTCAGACGCTCGACGTGAAGGTGTGCGGCGTCACCCGGTCTTTACCGTTCAAGCCGATGCCGAGCCTGCCGCGAGGGGTGGCGGGAATGCCGGCGGGCCTGCCGCAACTGGCGGGACTCGCGCTCCCGGCGTGGGCAAAAATAGCGGTGGATAACCGCGGGCAACGCGTTGCGGAGCTCGGTCATGACTGAACCCGCTGCCTCCATTCTAACCGTCTTCATCACTTTGTTTGCGCTCTTGTCAATCAGCGCCGGGTTGATCTGGCTGGAGCGGCGGTTGCTGGCTGTGTGGCAGGACCGGTATGGACCGAACCGGGTCGGACCCTTCGGCCTGCTTCAGGTCCTCGCCGATATGATCAAACTTTTCTTCAAGGAAGACTGGATTCCGCCGTTTGCGGACCGGCCGGTATTTGTCATCGCGCCGGCGGTGATCATGGCGACGGCGCTGCTGGCGTTCGCCGTCATTCCGTTTGCGCCGGGTATTGCGGTGGCGAATCTCGACATCGGCCTGCTCTTTTTTCTCGCGATGTCCTCCATGGGGGTCTACAGCGTCGTCCTGGCCGGCTGGGCGTCCAACAACAAGTACTCGTTGCTCGGAGCGCTGAGAGCGGCAGCGCAAATGCTTAGTTACGAGGTGTTCATGGGCCTCTCGCTCATGGGAGTCGTGCTCCTGGCCGGCTCATTCAATCTTGCCACGATCGTCGAGCAACAGCGCCGGGTGTGGTTTTTCGTTCCGCAGTTTCTCGGGTTCGTCGTTTTTCTTATCGCCGGAATCGCGGAGACGCGCCGTTTGCCATTCGATCTGCCCGAAGCGGACAACGAGCTGGTGGCGGGATTTCACTCGGAATATTCGGGGATGAAGTTCGGCATGTTCTTTGTGGGCGAATACATCGGCATCACGCTGGTCTCGGCTCTGATCGCAACCCTGTTCTTCGGCGGCTGGCTCGGCCCGCTGTTGCCGCCGATCGTGTGGTTTGTCCTGAAGACGTTTGTGTTTCTCTGCTTTTTTATCCTCGTGCGCGCGGCCCTGCCGCGGCCACGGTTCGATCAACTGATGGCGTATGGCTGGAAGGTGTTGCTGCCGCTGGCGTTGCTCAACCTGGTGGTCACGGGAGGAGTCGTGCTGGCTGTCGAATAGAAAAGGAGTCACGGTGATCAGCTTGTTGAAAACTGTATGGCTGGTGTTCCTCCATTTATTCCATAAGCGCGAAACCATTCAGTACCCGGACGAGAAGGTGCCTCTGCCGCCCCGATATCGGGGGCGGATCATCCTCTCGCGCGATCCCGACGGGGAAGAGCGCTGCGTGGCCTGCTATCTTTGCGCCGTGGCTTGTCCGGTCGATTGCATCGCGCTGCAAGCCACGCAGGACGAGCACGGGCGGCGGTATCCGGAATTTTTCCGGATTAATTTCTCGCGCTGCATCTTCTGCGGTTTTTGCGAAGAGGCCTGCCCGACCTACGCGATCCAACTGACTCCAAGCTTAGAGATGTCGGAGTACAACCGGCAGAATATGGTCTACGAGAAGGAAGACTTGCTGATCAGCGGAACGGGCAAGTACCCCGGCTACAATTTTTACCGCGTGGCGGGCCTGCAGATTAAGGGCAAAGCTAAAGGAGAGGCCGAGCACGAAGAGGCGCCCGTCGACGTAAAAAGCCTCTTGCCGTGAGAAAGCCGGCGGTCTCGCGCCTCGAGTTATGGTAATAGCAATGCCTGCGTTGAAGCTAATCACCGTCCCGTTGATCTCCTCCCGTCAAGGGAGGGGAGATTTATTGGGTTCCCTCTCCCGTTGGAGACACTGTCGCAATGTCATTATTGCTTGAGACACCACAGAAAACCTCTCCCATTGTACCTCTCCTCCCCCCTTGTGGGGGAGGATTAAGGTGGGGGGTTCTGGATTGCTTCATCCGCCCCCCTATCCTAGCCTTCCCCCGCGAGGGGGGGAAGGAACTAAAAGTCATGGAGAGGGCCAGAGTAGGGGTATTCTTGTGAACGTCGTCTTTTACGTTTCCGCCGCCATTGCCATACTCTCAACCGCGCTGGCGATCACCCGTGTCAACGCAGTTCATGCGTTGCTCTATTTGATCGTCTCGCTTCTCTCGGTCGCACTCGTCTTTTTTGTAATCGGCGCGCCGTTTATTGCCGCGCTGGAGGTGATCATTTACGCCGGAGCCATCATGGTTTTGTTCATTTTCGTCGTAATGGTGCTGAATCTCGGGGAAAAAGCCGCCGAGCAGGAACGGCAGTGGCTCAGCGGCGGAATTTGGATCTGGCCGTCGATGCTCTCCCTGATCTTGCTCGGCGAGCTGATCTACATTTTCGGCCGCGGAGGCGTTGAAATTTCAGAGATTCACAATGTCGGCCCGAAGGAGGTCGGCGTCGCCCTTTTCGGACCGTATGTCCTGGCCGTAGAGCTCGCCTCGATGCTTCTGCTGGCGGGACTGATCGGCGCCTATCATCTTGGCCGTCGCGACAAAGCGGCGGTCAAAGAGGGAGAGAACGCATGACGGGCGCAGCCCTGCCCATGGAATATGGTCTCGCTCTGGCTGCAATTCTCTTCGCGCTCGGATTGACCGGATTGCTGGTCCGGCGGAACATCATTTTCATTCTTTTATCGATCGAAGTCATGTTGAACGCCGCCGGTCTGGCCTTTGTCGTAGCGGGGTCCCGCTGGGGTCAAGCCGATGGACAGGTGATGTTCATTCTCATTCTAAGCATGGCAGCGGCGGAAGTCGCGGTGGGCCTCGCGCTGGTCCTCCGGCTCGCGCATGGATTCAAGACGCTCGATATAGACGCCGCCAGCAAAATGCGTGGATAAGATGCTCGAACTGTTGTGGCTCATTCCGGCCCTGCCGTTTGCCGGCTTTTTCGCGTTGGCTGCGATCGGCGCGCGATTGCGGCGCGTCGTCGCGGCGGTGATCGGGGTGGGCTCGATCGGGCTCTCGGCCTTCGTCGCGCTCCTCGTCGCCGCGAGCTTCGTTACTTCACCGCCCGATGGAGAGGCCTTTAAACAGACGCTTTGGATCTGGATCGACGCGGGCGGCTTGAAGACTGCAATCGGCCTCTATCTCGACGCGCTGTCTTTGACGATGGTGCTTGTGGTCACCTGCGTCGGGTTTCTCATTCACCTCTACGCTTCGGAGTTCATGGAGGAAGAGGAAGGCTTTAGTCGGTTTTTCGCATACATGAATTTGTTTGTGGGCTCGATGCTGGTGCTCGTTCTGGCGGACAACCTGCTGCTGCTCTACCTGGGCTGGGAAGGCGTGGGACTTTGCAGTTATCTGCTCATCGGGTTCTGGTACCAGGAACCGGCCAACGGCGCGGCCGCGCGCAAGGCGTTCATTGTCACGCGCGTCGGTGACACGGCGATGGCCATTGGACTTTTTTTGCTTTTTACGCAACTCGGCACGCTGGACATCCAGGAACTGATGCGGCGCGCGACGGAGAACTGGGCGATAAGCTCCACGGCGGCGATTGCCGCCGCCTGGCTGCTCCTCGGAGGAGCGGTCGGAAAATCGGCGCAGCTGCCGCTGCAAACGTGGCTGCCTGACGCCATGGCCGGACCCACTCCGGTGAGCGCGCTGATTCATGCGGCGACGATGGTCACGGCCGGTGTTTACCTGATCGCGCGTACCCACCCGCTCTTCGAGCTCGCGCCGCCGGTGCAGCTTGCCGTGGGCGTGATCGGCGCGGCGACGTTGCTGATCGCCGGCTTCAGCGCGCTCACGCAATGGGACATCAAACGCGTCCTCGCCTACTCCACGATCAGCCAGATCGGCTACATGTTTTTGGGGCTCGGCGCCGGCGCGTGGCCGGCGGCCATTTTCCATTTCATGACGCATGCTTTCTTCAAAGCGCTTTTGTTTCTTGGGGCCGGCGCGATCATTCTGGCCCTGCATCACGAGCACAATATGTTCAAGATGGGCGGGCTGTGGAGGCGACTCCCGGTGACCTTCTGGACTTTTCTCACCGGCGCCGCAGCGCTGGCCGCGCTGCCGCTGGTCACAGCGGGTTTTTACAGTAAAGAGCTGATTCTGGCAGGCGCGTGGCAGGCGCCGAACGGAGGCCCCTGGCTCTGGGCGGGAGGATGGCTCGGCGCGCTCATCACATCCATCTACGCCTTTCGGATGGTGTTCATAGTCTTTTTCGGCGAACTCAAACAGGAGGTTAGCACAAGGCCGGGAGCACGGATTCACCTTCCGCTCGTCGTTCTTGCAATCCTGACGGTGATCGGCGGTTTTCTAGGCCTGCCGGAGTTTTTGCGGTCGGCTCTCCCGCCGCTGCCGGAGGCCACTGGATCGGCGGTCCATGAACGGACTCTGGAGATCATCGCCGGCCTAACCTCGATCATCGGAATGGTTATAGCGTACCTGTTGTTTCTGAGATACCGCCCGCTCACAGATCGCCTCACCGCGACAGCCGTGGGGTGGGCGCTGCATCGCTATTGGTTTATGGGCTGGGGCTTCGATTGGCTTTACGACACGCTTCTGGTCCGGCCGTATGTTTGGATTGCGCGGGTGAACAAAGGGGACATCTTCGAGCTATTCTACGGAATTCTCACCGGAGTCAGCCGCGCCTGTTATTTCGCGCTAAGCGGAACCGAAACCGGACACGTCCGCTGGTATGCCACAGCCATCGCAATGGGAGCGGTCATCGTCGTGGCCATGATGGTGTTTTTATGATTCTAGTTTGGCTGATCATCCTGCCGTTCGCGGGCGGAATTCTAGCGTGGGCGCTCAGTCATCGGGGTTCCGGTTGGCCGCGCTGGATTTCCTTGGCGGCCATGAGCGCCGATATGGTCCTGGCGCTGCTCTTGTGGGCCCAATATTACCCTCGGCTGGGATTTACGACAACCGGCCAGTGGCTCATCGATTTCGAGCGGCCGTGGATACACGCGTTCGGCGTCAGTTTTCACCTGGCGATCGATAGTCTGAGCCTGCTGCTTATCTTATTGACCGCTTTTTTGGGCGTGCTTTCGGTAGCCTGCTCATGGACCGAGATTCAGAGCCGGGTGGGCTTCTTCCACTTCAATCTTTTATGGGTGCTGGCCGGCCTCATCGGCGTGTTTTTGGCGCTGGATTTGTTTCTTTTCTACTTCTTTTGGGAAATGATGCTCGTGCCGATGTATTTTCTGATCGCCGTCTGGGGCCACGAACGGCGGATTTACGCTTCGGTCAAGTTTTTCATCTTCACCCAACTCAGCGGTCTCTTGATGCTGCTGGCGATTCTGGCGCTCTACTTCATCCACGGGAACACGACCGGCACGTACACATTCAACTATCTCCAACTGCTCGGCACAGCGATGCCCCCCTCGACGGCGATGTGGCTCATGCTAGGGTTCCTGATCGCGTTTGCCGTGAAGCTTCCGGTGGTTCCTGTCCACACCTGGCTGCCGGACGCCCACACGGAAGCGCCTACAGCGGGAAGCGTTATCCTCGCGGGGCTACTACTGAAGACGGGGGCGTACGGGTTGCTGCGCTTTGTCCTGCCGCTCTTTCCGCAGGCAGCGACGGAGTTTGCGCCGGTTGCAATGGTCCTGGCGGTGGTTGGGATTTTGTATGGCGCTTGGGTGGCGTTCGGGCAGACGGACCTGAAGCGGCTTGTCGCCTACACGAGCGTCAGCCACATGGGCTTCGTGTTGCTCGGCGTGTTCGCCTGGAACGAGTTGGCGCTCCAGGGCGCGGTGGTCGAGATTATCTGCCACGGCATCAGCACCGGAGCGCTATTCATTTTGGTAGGCGCGCTCCAGGAGCGGGTTCACACCCGGGAAATGGAACGCATGGGGGGATTGTGGGCGACGGTTCCGCGGATGGGAGGGGTCGGCATGGTTTTCGCCCTGGCTTCGCTGGGACTCCCGGGGCTGGGAAATTTTGTCGGCGAGTTTCTCGTCCTCCTCGGTGTTTACCAGATCAGCGCGCCGCTCGCGGCCTGGGCCGCCCTGGGCCTCGTCAGCGCCGCGGTCTATTCGCTCTGGATCGTGCAAAAGGCTTTTCATGGAGCCGTTCAAAAGGAACGAAGGATACGCGATCTTTCTCCGCGGGAAATGGCCGTGTTCACCTCGCTTATGGCCGTGATCGTATGGATCGGCCTCTACCCGCAGCCGCTCTTGAACACGGCCAAGCCAGCACTCGAGGCTCTCCAGCGGCCGCCCGTTTTCACTTCCTCGCCGCTGCTTCAGTCGAGCGCTCCCTCTCCCGTTGGAGAGCGTATCGCGATTATTGAAGGAGCGTTGAAAGTGAAAAGTGAATCGGAGCCCCTTATTCACGTTTCACGTTTTACTTTTCACGGTGTCCATTAAGAGGTTGGCTTCGAACAAATTTCGGATAGGTCAATGACCGGAGCTGATCTATACACACTGGCGCCTCTGCTCATCCTTGCAGCCACGCCGGTCGTCGTGATGTTGGCGATCGCGTTTTATCGTGATCATTGGGCGACGGTTGTCCTGACGGTGATCGGATTGGTCGCGGCTCTGATCTCGCTGCTGCTGACCGGGAGCGTTGGGCCGGCCGAGGTTACGGGACTGCTGATCCTGGATGGGTATGCGCGATTTTTTATTGGCCTGATTATCGCCGCCACTCTGGCAGTGGCGTTGTTGTCGTACGGGTTCCTCCGCGGAATAGACGATCAGCCCGACGAGTATTACCTGCTGCTCCTGCTGGCGACCCTGGGGTCGGCAGTGCTCGCGGCGAGCAAGCATTTCACTTCCTTTTTTCTTGGGCTGGAAATCCTCAGCGTCTCACTTTACGCGCTAATCGCATACCCGCGCCGGCTCCAGAATCAGATCGAGGCAAGTCTCAAATACTTAATTCTCGCCGGGGCCTCCGCTGCGTTCCTCGTTTTCGGCCTGGCGCTGGTTTATGCGGCGACGGGTACGATGGACTTTGCCGCCGCGGTTTCAGCACGGCCGGCGACTTGGCTCGCTCCCCAGGTGTTGTTTGCCGGTTGGGGCTTTATATTGGTCGGAATCGGCTTCAAGCTTGCGGTCGTGCCGTTTCATCTTTGGACGCCCGACGTTTACGAGGGAGCGCCGGCGCCCGTGACGGCCTATGTCGCCACGGTATCGAAAGGCGCCATGTTCGCGCTCCTGCTGCGGTTGTTTGCGCCGGCGGAAGTCCACCGGGAGATGCCGTTGGCCTTAGTCTTCACTCTCATCGCGATTGCTTCGATGCTTTTCGGTAACCTGGCCGCGTTGCTGCAAAGTAACGTTAAACGTATTCTCGCCTATTCCTCGATTGCGCACCTTGGCTACCTTTTGGTCGCGTTTCTTGCGAGCGGGGAGCGCGCGGTCGTGGCGGTGGCTTTCTATCTCACCGCATATTTTGTGACGATGCTGGGCGCTTTGGGAATCGTGACCGTTTTTTCGAGTCACGAAAAGGAAGCCGATCAGATCGAGGACTACCGCGGACTTTTCTGGCGCCGGCCCTGGTTGGCGGCAGTCCTGACGGTGGCCTTGCTTTCGCTCGCGGGCATTCCGCTGACGGTTGGATTCGTGGGAAAATTTTACCTCTTAATGGCCGGCGTCGGCGCAACCCTTTGGGCGCTGGTGTTTTTTCTGGTTGTATCCAGCGCCATCGGGTTATTTTACTATCTGCGGGTTATCGTTGCGCTCTACATGCAACCGCCCGCGGACGCCCCGATCCCCGAGTTTCCGCCCGTTTCATTGAGCGCAGGCGCAGCGATAGCTGTTGTAACCGTCCTGCTGATATGGCTGGGAATTTATCCCGATCCTGTAATCGCGATGATTGAAGCCATGGTGAGATTGTAGCCGGCTGCTGAAAAAGGCAGATATGCTTCGTTGCGCTCAATCGCTCGCGAATCGCGCAACTCCTATGTATTCCAGCTCGCGTTGTTCTTGCACGTAGCGAAGCAATAGCGCCCCCCGGCTCATATCGCCGCGCCCGATAAATTCCGCCGGCACGCGAAGTTGCTCACCGAGAACCGCCGCTAATATTTCGAGATATTTTCCGGTGGCGATACTGCCGAGAAGAATGACCTCGCAGTCAGGACCGATCTCGGCGGCAAGTTTTTTGACGCTCCGAACAAGCGGCCGGCGATAGAGCGGGTTGTCCTTTCTGATCGCCACGCGACTGAAGCCGCGGAGGTTCGGCAGCCGGATCGAGAGGTCATGCGCGAGGAGCCCCTGATTCGGCGTGATAACCAGGACTCCGGCACCGCTGGCCGGAGGCCGGGCGAAAGCGCGCGCATAGGCGAGTTTACCGCGAAAATAAAGCGCGCTCAGGAAACTGAAGACTTCTCCGAGCGGAGCCCCTTCGCCGCTCCGGAGGCGTCTGGCGACCTCCGATCGAGCGTCTGCCTTGAGGATCCAGCGCGCTCGCTCCCCGTTGCAATTTGCGGGCGACAGAATAAAGACACGATTCACGGCCGGACGGCCCTCAGAAAATCATCCGTATTCAAGGTGTTTAAGACCTCGCTTCGTATGACCCAACCGCGCCTCGCCGTCGCCACCCCATAGCCCAAATATCGCACGGCGCCGGTGGAATGCGCATCGGTGGAGATGACAAACTTAATGCCGCGCTCGCGCGCTGCCCGGATCCAGCGCGGTTCCAGGTCGAGCCGCCGCGGATCGCCGTTTATTTCGACCGCCGCTTTCGATCGGGCGATGGTGTCGAGCACCTCCTCGATATGACACTCCAGCGGGGGCCGCGACATAAGAAGCCTCCCCAAGGGATGTCCCCACACTTTAAACAGGGGCAATTCCATTGCGCGCCGTAAACGACGGGTCATCTGATCACGATCCAGTTTACCTCGCCAGTGAACGCTGGCAATGATGATGTCAAACTGCTCGAGAATAGCATCGGGATAATCCAGGGAGCCGTCTTCGAGAATATCGGACTCGGTTCCCCGGAGCAGTTTTACGTTCACTTTTTCCTGCACGGTCGCTATTTCGTCCCACTGAGCTTTGAGCCGCTCAATTTTTACGCCGCCCGCGTAAAAGGCGCTGGGCGAGTGATCCGTGATCGTGAGATAGCGCATTCCCATCGCCTCGGCCGCGAGCGCCATTTCTTCCACGCTGTTTTTGCCATCGGAATAGATCGTGTGACAGTGTACCAGCCCCTGAATATCTTCGACCGTAACCGGGATCGGAAGAGTTCCACCCAGAGCGGCCTCGATTTCCCCCTGGTCTTCGCGCAACTCCGGGGGGATATACTGCATTCCCAGAGTCCGATAAATCGCCGCTTCGTCTTGCGCGCCGGGTTTTTCGCGAGCGCGGGATTGCGCGTCGTGTGGAGCGAGCCGGATTCCCTTCGAACGGGCAATCCCTTCAAGCTTAGCATAATGCTTTTTGGATCCGGTGAGATGATGGAGGGCAGCGACGTAAGCGCCGGGCGGCACGATATTCAGCTCGGCATCAAGACCGTTGGCCAGGCGCGCCGTGCAGCGATCGCCGCCGCGCTCCAGGGTCTGAACAATCGCTGGGAAGCGAAGAAAATAATCAACCACGGCTTCAGGCGCCTCACTGGCGGCGATGATCGTCAACTGCCGCACAGTTTCCTTCCGACGCCGCAACGAGCCGGCAATATCGGCTGCCAAAACCTCCGCAGCCGCCCGCAGGTGATGCAGGAGCCGCTCGCTTTCTTCGAGAGCCCGATCCAGCAGTGATCGCTCTTCGCCTTTTTCAAGGTTCGCGATCGCTTCGAGGATCTTCGCTTCCGATTTTTGACCAAAGCCTTTGACGTTTCTCACCAGGCCTTTTTCGCAGGCCGCCTTGAGCTCGAGGATGCTTTGGATTCCCAACGCCCCATGAAGAGCGATGATTTTTTTGAGGCTCAGCCCCGGCACCGCGCTGAGCTCCAGCACCCCTGGCGGCAATTCCTGGTGGAGCCGCTCCAGCACCGCGGTTCGACCGGTGCGGCAAAGCTCCTCTATGACGGCCGCGAGAGCAGAACCGATCCCGCTAAGCTCGGTGAGGCGGCCGCTCTTGACGAAAAACTCAAAATCCCCGTCGAGGGTTTCCAGCGCCTGAGCCGCCCTTTCATAGGCGCGCGCCTTAAAAGGATTGTCGCCTTTTACCTGAAGAAGTCGTCCGATCTCCCTCAGCGCAGCGGCAATGAAGAACCTGTTCTGCATCTTAAATGGACCGAAAAAAATGTCACCGTGGGAGAGAAGTCAGTTCGAGGGGCCGTAGGATCAGCATAGCCCCGCGCATCCATGCCAGCAACAGCTCCCCGGATGGCGAAGCGAGAGGTAAAACGGAAAGGCTAGAGGAGGATCTTGACGACTTATCTCGTCCGAGAAGACAAAAAGCTTATTGCCTGCCTGCGTGTCGCGAAAACCCGGCCCGGCCGGGAAAGGCTCGACCGCCAAGTTGGTTATGAAAAATCCCGGATTGAGGGGTATGTCCTGGCTGATGCGATCAGTAGCTTCCGCGTGAGATCACGACCTCAGCCAGGCGGATCTCCTTGAGGGGTCGATCCCGCGGATCTCGTGGGGCGTTAGCGATGGCGTTGAGTATCTCCTGGCCTTTTATGACTTCGCCGAAGACAGAGTGTTTCCTGTCGAGCCACGGAGTTGCTTTTTCGGTAATGAAAAACTGGCTCCCGTTCGTATTCGGCCCGGCATTGGCCATGGAAAGGATGCCGGCTTTGGAATGTCTGAGATCGGGATGGAATTCATCTTCGAAGCGATAACCCGGCCCACCAGTGCCGTTCCCCAGAGGGTCCCCGCCTTGGATCATAAAATCGGGAATAACTCTGTGGAAGATCGTCCCGTTGTACAAAGGACGCTTCACTTTCTCTCTCGTTTTAGGATCTGTCCACTCTTTGTTTCCGGTTGCGAGGTCGACAAAATTCGCCACAGTCTTGGGCGCCTTGTCTTCGAAGAGGAGAATAACGATGTCTCCCATGCTGGTTTTCATCGTCGCATAAACCGGCCCCTTTTTTTCTTGCGCCTCAGCCATTGTTCCTCCTATCGCGAAAATGAGAAAAGCGGCCAAAATTGTTATCTCACGAAACATCCGTTTCTCTCCCAAAATATCTGCTGTTTTTGATGGCACCGGATCGGATGATCCGGCTAACGTTGGTCATTAAACAATAGGCCAATTTCATGGAGAACTCAAGGCGTATCCGTCAAGATAGCGAACCGGTCACCCTGAGGCTCTCGAAGGGTGACCACGGCGGGCTAACCGACACACCTCAGCACAATCTCCTTCAGACAAAGGCGGATTACTCGACCGGTAAAAGCTGCGCCCGATTGCGGCGGTTTAGGCGTGAAGATCCGTGTTAGCTGCGTTTCTCTGGCGATGCCGATAAGGGTAAGACGGGAAGGATGATCGGCCGAAAGCCGCTCTTATTTTCGATCTCGCGCGCGGCCTCCTGTGCTTGCGTGAGGTCGGCATAGGGACCGACTCTCACCCGATACGAGGTCTCTCCATCATTCATGGCAGCTGGCTCCACAAATGTCGGAAAACCTCCATCCCGAATACGATCGAGGAGAGATTCAGCGCGCCCCTGCTCTTTGAAGGACGCGACTTGCAGGACGTAACCGTGGTGTGAAAAAACCTGCTTTTCTTCCGCTCTGGAAAACAGCGGAGACGAAAGCCTGCCCGAAATGTTGAGCGACGGTAGGGGCGCGGCAACTCTTGAGGTTTTCAAATCAGCGTAGTTCTCAAGCCCGTACTCCAGGAGCTTTCGCGTATCTCCCCAAAGATCTCTTGAACCGAGGATGGAAACGATCAATGTGACGCCATCCCTGGAGACTCCTCCCACAAAGCACTTCCGGGCCGCAAACGTGTAGCCGGTTTTGCCGCCGATGGCGCCCTCGAAATTCCAGAGCAGGCGGTTGTGATTACGAATCGCTATGTTACGGAACTTCTTGGTTTTACCTCCGGAGATGGTTTTGACCGAGCTTGTCTTTGTCTGGACGATCTCTCGAAAGCGCGGATTCTTCATCGCGTGATTGAAAATGATAGCGAGATCTCTCGCCGTGGAATAATGGCCCGGCGACGTCAAGCCGTGCGGATTGGTGAAATGACTGTTCAAGGCTCCGATGCTCCGAGCCTTTTCAGTCATCATCTCGGCGAATCGGCTGACCGACCCGGCGATTCCCTCGGCCAAAACCAGACTGGCGTCGTTGGCCGATGATAAGAGCAGGCTGTAGAGCAGGTGCTCAATATTCATCGCCTGTCCCGGGCGCAAATAGAGTTTCGAGGACGGGACGTGAGTCGCGGTTTTACTCACGCGCAGAAGATCATTTTCCAATCTTCCACTCTCGAGCGCGACAAGAGCGGTTATTATTTTCGTCGTGCTTGCGGGCGGAAGCGGCAAGTCCGGCTCCCGCTCGTAGAGAACGTGACCGGTGACGGCATCCACCAGAAACGCTGAATGAGCTGTAAGCCTTTCCTCGGGAAAACCCGACCATGCCGGAGAAACGGCGCCGAGGAGAAGAAGAAAAATCAAAGGGAAAAAGCCACCCCGATGCTTAGTCAATTTCCGAGCCTTTTTCCCTTCTGGTTTTTATTGAAACGCAATCGATACGACGCTCCCGCTGAGATGAACCGGCCCCTCTTATACCACAACTCAAACTTTTCCGGAAGTCCGAAAATGATATTTGGGTCTAAAATCGGCTCCGATCCGATACGTTTTGGGCTATCGGCGACCGTGTTGGATCGGGCAGGCTGCATCAGGGAAGGGTATTCAACTTTGCTTACTGAAGTTGTTGCTGGATCGCTTCTATAGCCTGGCGAGCGAAGGTGTAACCGGGTTCGATGGCCAGGGCGTTTTCGAATTCCTCGAGCGCCTTTTTTAACATTCCTTTCGCCATGTAGACGCGCGCCAGGTTGCAATGGGGGTAATGCGGCGCTTCGTAGCGTTCCGCCCGCATCGCCTTTTCGAGCCACGGAATCGCCTCATCGAGCTTTCCCTGGTTGATGAGATAGGCTCCTATATCATTGTAGGGATTGCCAAAGTCCGGATCGAGGGCGATCGCCTTCTTACACTCCTCTATCGCCTCATCGTACCGTCCCTCGAAACTGAATGTCCATCCCAGAAACGTGTGAGCCTCCGCGGTGGGGCAACACTGGATCGATTCGCGGTAGAGACGGGCCGCCTCTTCCAGATCTCCTTCCATCTGGCAGCGATAGGCTTCCTGGAACATGTGCATGGCTTTAGCAATTCTTTCCCTGGCCTGCATCTTTCCTCCTAGGACGTACCGGGAGTGCGTCCGAGAATTGAGAACGCTCAGGAACTACTTGCGCACTTTTCCCGACTCCGGATTCACTCCATGCCGCTTCAATTCCTTTTCTGCCTGCCCGCGCGCATGATCCTGATCTCCCATCGCTTCCCGCCGCACGCGATCCTGGCAGGGGTCGCAGATCGACCCTTTAACGATCGGCATAAGCTTGCCACAGAGCATACATTTCTTAGGAACCGGATCCATAGACAATCCCATTGTACCCGAAAAAAAATTTTATGCCATCTTCTTTCAGGCAGCTTCTTATTTAAGCACCGTGACCTGGGACGGGTCTTCCAGGACCATTTCCACGCCGTATTTCGGATGGTCCTTGATCTCTCCGGTAACTTCCAGCTCTCTTCCTTCCAAACCCTTAGGCGGGAGTTTACCTTTTTCGAAAAGCTCCACGGCAGAGGCAAAAATAACGCCGGTAAAAGCCGCGCGGCTCGGTCCGAAATTAAGAAAGTAGGTATTGCTTTTGGCGGAATGGCCGACGCGGAAAACCCTGCCCTGGATCCTCGCGCGGCTCCCGGCAAGGGCCCTGATTTTTTCCACATCCCGCGCCGCAATGACGGGAATCTCAACAGGCTTGGGTGAGGGAGGAGGAAGGGGTACGAAGGTGACCGCGTAACCTTGACTCTCAGAGGGCGGCGCCGTCCAGCGCTGAAAAAGCAGGTGAGCAGAAAGGCCGGCGAGAAACCCAACCAAAATCAGAATCGCCGTGCCGGAAAATACCCGTCTCATTTCTTTTTTTCCCAAAGACGGAAAAATTCCTTTCGGTACTCTTCCGCTAGCGGCCCGGCATCGCGGAAGAGGAGAAGATTTTCGTCATTAGAGTTATCCGCAGAGAGGGTCCAATTATAGGATCCGGTCAGCAGCGCCTTTCGGTCGATCACGGCGAACTTTTGGTGCATCAGCCCTGGGGCACGTTCCTGCCGTCCCGCGTTGGCTCCGGAGACGCGTTTTACGGCAAGCCCGTTCTTTTCTAGAAGGGGCCCTTTGGACCCGGCATTTTCCCTGTCAAACTCGCGGTCCAAAACCACCTGAACTTTGACCCCTCGTTGCCGGGCTTTGATCAGCGCCCAGGCGAGATCATCGCTGGTGAAGGCGTACACCGCGACGAGTATCTCCTTTTGGGCCTGATTGATTTCGCGCTCGATGTAGCTGGAGCATTTGCCCCGAGGACTGAAGCAGGCCTGAACCACCATGGCGGCCGACCCGGCTGAGAAAGACAGCGGCAAATACGAAATCAAAAGGGCGCAAAACATGGAAATTTTGCGCTTTTCAGTTTTCATTTTGGATTGCCCGTGAGGGTTGGCACATGGCAAGAATGAGCCGCTCCATCACGATCCGGGGAGAAGCCGATGTGGATTTCAAGTGAAGATCGGTTTCATAGATCCGTTCCTGGATGTCGAAAAGTTCCCGGCTGCTGAACGATTGCGCCCTTTGAAAGACCATATAGTCTCCGTAGGCATTCTGACTTAAAAGAGCACTCCCCCCGGGCAGGACCATCGCCTTGAATTCGGGAAAACCCATGTTTCGCTTCCACTTCCGCCTGAGATCGCCGTCAATGAGCTGGCGCGCTGCCAAAAGTTTTCTCATCTCCGATGCAATCATACCCAAAATTCTGAGCGGGTGTTCTCCCTGGAACAGCAGATGGGCGAGCTGATCCAGGGCCGCCAAGGCGTTCCGCGCGCCGATTGCGTGGATCAGATCGAAGATCCACGCCTCCCCTTGATCCGAGAAGACCTGGGCCACGTCGCGGCCCTTGATCCACGGCTCATCGCCGACATAAAGGAAAAGCTTCTCCAGCTCTTGATGGATCGACCATAGCTCGCTGCCGGCCCTGAGAAGAATCATCTCCCTGGCTTGCGCCTCGATTCTCTTTCCCTGCTCTTTTAGACGTCGCTCAAGGAACTCACTTAGCACCTCCCGGCTCACCCGACCGGTTTTTTCCCGTTTTAAGCCAAGATCCAGCGCAACTCCCTTTTCAGTGAATTTCCGGTAAAGCCGGGTTCGGCGATCGATGTGAGAAGCCGCCACAAGGAGAACGGTCTGAGGAGGAACGCCCCGCTCCAAGAGGCCCGAGAGTTCCTGCCGATCTCCCCCCCTCTCCCGACTGAGCTGCGGCCCGCGACTGCGGCAGAGAGTAACCAACCCCTCGACTTCCCTCCTGAGATCCGCGCTGTTAACGCCAACGAGCCCGGCAACTTCCGCGCTGGCGCGCTTTTCATCGAGTCTTTCCCAGGCCTCTTCCGTCCAACCCTCGAGCGCCAGCAGATCCAAAAGCAGTCTTGCGGCCTCGTCTCTTTTGCCGTCGCGCCAGAGTTGCAGCACCTTTTCTCCCAGGTCCCCTTTGTGCTCGCGCGAAAGGAAGTAGGGGGCATTGTCGACAAACACGGCCTTTATCCCGGGAAAAAATGGGGGCGTCAGCAGGGCCGCCTCGATCTGCTCCCAGGGAGCGGATCGACCGTCGAAACGCTCGAGATTAAAGGTCCGTTTTTCGGCAGGCACCAGGCAATTCAGGATGGCGTTAATAGCCTCGCGAATCTGGAAGTCGTCTCCATGTATAAGCAAGAATGAAGGCACTTGCTCGTTGCGCATCCGGGAAAGGAGATCGTCAAGCTCGCGGGTCATGTTAGATTAAGATCTAATGTGACGGTCATAAATAAGTTTGCATACCCCCTCACCCCTGGCCCCTTCGCTACTCCACGGGGGGAGAGGGAACTTCAGAAGTCGCCCCTCCTTTGACGGCCTTTGACGGGAGGGGATTAACCTTTAAAAACCCACATCCGGCTTTTTTCGTTCCAGACGAAATCGGATTTCCAGACCTTCACGCCGATGGTGAAATCGCCGCCGGATTTGGTCGCAAAGGCTCTTTCCGGCGAGTGGGGCACATCCACCCGGGCCACAATATAGATCTTCTTGGACGGTCCCTTACCAATGAGGATTCGGTCTCCAGCCTGCATTTGAGTTCGGGTTTCCCTTTTTTCCTTCATGGACCAAGCCAAAGTAGCATCGCCGGAGTAGTCGCGCAAATTGAGCGGCTATTTCGCACATCGCTCCTTGACAACAAGCCGCCCCTGCCTATAGCTTGGATTTGCGCGAAAATCACGCTCTCAGTCGTGCCGTTTCAGTCGAAGCAAAAAATGAAAATTGATATTCACGCCCACTATCTTCCGGCCGATAGCCTGAAGGTCGTTCAAGAGATCGGCAGGCGCTACCAATGGGAGCTCATTCGGGATAAGCAGGAGCGCGCGATGCTTTCGCACCAGCGAACGCAAACTCTCGGCCCTCTTCGAGATGAGTTCCACGATATCGACCTGCGCCTTAAGACGATGGATCGATCCGGTATCGATGTGCAGGCTCTATCGGCCCAAAACTCATTTTTTCTTTATTGGATGGAGCCGGAAGAAGGGTTGGAGTTCGCGCAGTGGCTGAACGAGCGGTTTGCCTCAGTCGTCGAAAAGTATCCCGAGCGGTTTGTGGCGCTGGCCCATGTCCCGCTGCAGGACACCGCAAAAGCGGTTCTTGAGCTGGAGCGGGCGGTAAAAAAATTGCGCCTTAGCGGCGTCCAGATCGGTAGCAATATCAACGGACGCTACTTCGACGATCCGGCCTTCTCCGCGTTTTGGGAGGCGGCCCAGGCGCTGGATGTGCTCATCTTTGTCCACCCGACACAAGTGGTTGGCGCGGAACGGATGAAAGATTACAATCTCGCCAACCTGATCGGGAACCCCACCGAGACCTCTCTGGCCCTGGCCAGGTGTATCTTTGGCGGGGTGCTTGAAAGGTTTCCCCGGCTTAAGTTTTGTCTCTCGCATGCAGGGGGCTTTCTCCCCTACACCTGGGGACGACTGGATCGGGGATATAAAGCCATCCCGGGATGCCGGGAAAAGATCTCCCGACCGCCCGGCGAATATGTGAAGCTCTTCTATTTTGATACCATCTCTCATAGTGGAATGGCGCTTGAATATCTGGTGCAAAATTTCGGCGTAGAGCATGTCCTCCTGGGAAGCGATTTTCCCTTCGAGATGGGTGACCCGGAGCCATGGCGGACCGTCGACAGCCTCGGCATTGCGCCTGGAGACAAGCAGAGAATCGCCGGAGATAACGCGGCAAAGCTTTTGGGCATCGGTAGATAAACAAAGATGAACAGCAACAGCAGATTCTCAACCGCCTAACAGGAGGACACCATGCGTTTCGTAACCTTCGCGCAAAGAGGTCAACCGCGTCTTGGCCTCATAGGGTCAAACGATCAGGTTATCGATCTCGCCGAGATCAATCGCCGCTATCTCAGAGCCGGCTCCGGTGATACATTGAGGAGCATGCAGGATTTCATCGAAGCGGGCGCTAAGGCTCTTGGCCTCGCGAAAAAGGCCGCGCAATACGTGGCGGAGAAAGATCCGGAGGGGTTGAAGGCTCTCAGTCGTGCCGGGGCTCTCCTCAAGCCCGGCCAGGCAAAGCTCCTCTCTCCGATTCCACGGCCGAGGAAGAATATTATTTTGCTCGGGGTCAATTACAAAGAACACGTGGAAGAAGGGGCGCGGGCGCGGTCGGTAGAGCTAAAATATCCCGAAGCACCGGTCTTCTTCACCAAGCCCGCCACTTCGGTGATCGGTCCTATGGGAAAGGTCATCCACCACAAAGCGACTGAAAAGCTCGACTATGAAATTGAGCTCGCTGTCATCATCGGCAAAAAGGGGAGAGATATCCCCAAGGAAAAAGCGTACGATTATGTTTTCGGCTATACGATCTGTCTCGACATGACCGCGCGCGATCTGCAGCGCCGCCATAACCAGTGGTTCAAGGGAAAATCGCTGGATACCTTCTGCCCTTTGGGTCCGTGCATCGTCCACAAAAGCGCGCTTCCCAATCCGCAAGAGCTCCGTCTTGTTTGTCGCGTGAACGGCGAGGTGATGCAGGATGACAACACCCGGAACATGATTTTTGACATCCCGACCACGATTGAGTCGCTCTCAAGCGGCATGACCCTGGAGCCCGGAGAAATTATCAGCACCGGAACTCCCTCGGGGGTCGGGTTCGCGCGCGTTCCGCCATTTTTCCTTAAGCCGGGGGACAAAGTCGAAGGGGAAATTGAGGGGATTGGGGTCCTGCAGGTCGAAATAGGCGTCCCTTAGTAAAAAGTTAAACGTGAAAAGTGAATCGGGAGGCCCCATTCGCGTTTCACCTTTTAAATTTCACGAGTTCGTTCTGGTAAAGACCGTCTTCGAAGGGAACGATGGAGCGCATCCGGCCTGCCGCCGTTGCCGGGTCTTTCTACCCGGCTGACACAGCGGAACTAAAAACGGTCCTCGATAACTGTTTTGTCTCCAGCCCTTTGGGCCCGGGGGGAAAAAAGGCGCCCTCTCCGTCTCTCTTCGGGGGTATGGTTCCTCACGCCGGTTTTGTTTATTCGGGACCTTGCGCCGCCCACTTTTACTCTCTGCTCGAGAAAGATATCGGGTGCGTTCTAATTCTCGGAGTCAATCATCGCGGGATAGGCTCCAGGGCCGCATTGAGTCCCGCAGATTACTGGGAGACTCCGCTCGGGAAAGTCAGAATCGACCAGGAGCTTAACAGATTACTAAAAACAGAGATCGATTTTTTGGAGCACGACGATCAATCGCATCTGAAGGAGCACAGCATCGAGGTCCAGCTTCCGCTTCTTCAAAGCGTGGTTACAGAGTTCACCCTAGTGCCGATATCTCTATCGTATCTCTCGGAACAGGAATGTGCCCGGCTCGGTCAGGTCTTAGCTCGCGCCTACGAAAGCAGCGCGGCTGCAAATAAAAAACCGCTGCTCATCGCAAGCAGCGATTTGAGCCACTACCTTTCACCGAAAGAGACCGAAAGGCGAGACCGGCTTGCTCTGGACAAAGTCCTTGCTCTGGACCCGGCGGATCTTCTCCGGACCGTCGAGGAGGAGGACATCAGCATGTGCGGCGTAATTCCTACAGCCGTGCTTCTTTTCGCTGCCCGGTCTCTGGGAGCAAAACAGGCTCGTCTCCTCAAGCATTGCCATTCCGGGGACGTCGTGCCGATGAGGGAGGTTGTGGGTTACGCAAGCGTCGCAATCGACGTCTAGCAGGGCGAAGAAGCGAATGGCGAATAGCACATGGCAGTACCGCGTTACGTTGCCAGCTTGCCCTGGTTTGACTTGCATGTTCCGCTTTGTTACTAGTCTCTATGCTAGGGGTGTCCACCGTCGGTGGACTGAGAGCCCGATTGACTCTCGGGTAACCCTCTGAACCTGATCCGGATAGTACCGGCGTAGGGAAGCGTGAAAGTCACTGTCCCTTGCGGCGAACGGTCGCAGTTGGGACGAGCTTAAACCGTATTCCCGGGCCACGCTCTGTGGTCATGTCGGATGCGGTTTTTTAATTTCTGCGATGATTCTCCAGATAAACGGCGAAAGCAAAGAAATCCCCCCAGGGCTGACTGTAACTCAGCTTCTGGAGCAGCTCGGAATTCGACCGGGCAGGGTAGTGGTTGAGCTCAATCGCGCTGTCCTTCCCCGTGAGAAGCAGCCGTCTACCTTATTAAAAGAGGGCGATGCCGTAGAGATCGTCCATTTCGTCGGTGGGGGGTAGTTAGAGGACACTGTGCACGCTCTGAGCGGAGAAGAACTCCAGGACTGACGCGCCGGACCGTAAAAATTTTTCAGCGGACTGAAATGAGAGGTAACCATGAGTGATTTTTTGAAACTGGGTGATAGGAGCTTTAAATCGCGCCTTATCGTCGGGACAGGGAAATACAAAGATTTCCGGGAGACTCAGAAGGCGATAGAGGCCTCCGGCGCGGAGATCGTGACCGTTGCGGTCCGGCGGGTGAACATTACCGATCCGGGCAAGGAAAACCTGCTCGATTACCTGGATCCCAAGAAATACACGATTCTTCCCAACACGGCGGGTTGCTATACGGTCGAGGAGGCGGTTCGCACGTGCCGTCTGGCGCGCGAGGCAGGCATCGGCGCGCTGGTGAAGCTGGAGGTGATCGGCGATGATAAGACGCTTTTTCCTGATATCCCCGCCACGCTCGAGGCCGCGCGCATTCTGATCAACGAAGGATTTATCGTCCTGCCGTACGTTAACGACGATCCGGTAACGGCTAAAAAGCTCGAGGAGATGGGCTGCGCTGCCGTTATGCCATTGGCTGCCCCCATCGGGTCGGGGCTCGGGATCCGCAATCCGTACAACATCCGGATTATTCTGGAGCAGGCGAAGGTGCCTGTGATTGTCGACGCCGGGGTGGGCACCGCCTCGGATGCTTCTGTCGCCATGGAGTTGGGGTGTGACGGCGTACTGATGAATACCGCTATTGCCGGCGCCAAAGATCCGATCCTGATGGCCGAGGCAATGAGGCTCGCGGTGGACGCCGGAAGAAAGGCTTTTCTTGCCGGCCGGATTGCGAAAAAACTCTATGCCACGGCTTCCAGTCCTCTGGATGGCGTGTTGGGCTAAAAAAATATTTTGCAATCAGCTCCGCTGGATTTCGATCTTTATCTGGTTACCGACCGCCACCAGACCGCCGGCCGCGATCTTCTCCGGGTTTTGGAGCAGGCGCTGGACGGCGGAGTCAGAGCCGTTCAACTCCGGGAGAAGGACCTCGGCGGCCGCGAGCTGTACCTTCTGGCTAGAGATCTGAAGAGCCTCTGCGAGCGGTACCGGGCGAGTCTCTTCATCAATGACAGAATCGATGTTGCGCTCGGCATCGATGCCGACGGGGTGCATTTAGGAACCTCCTCGATGCCCGTCGATGCCGCCAGGAGCCTGCTGGGCAAGCATAAGCTAATCGGCGCTTCTACGCATTCCATCAGAGAGGCCGAAGAGGCGGCGCGGGCAGGAGCCGATTTTGTCCTCTTCGGACCCGTTTATTTCACGCCGTCGAAGGCAGCCTTTGGTAAACCTCAAGGCCTTGAGTCTCTTAAATCTGTAGTGGAAAAAATTCCCCTTCCGGTTTATGCTATCGGCGGCGTCAAGCCGGAGAACGTTTGTGAGGTGAAGAGGACGGGGGTTCGGGGGGTAGCGTTGATTTCCGCGATCCTTACTGCTGCTGAGCCGCGCGCCGCCGCGGCGGATCTCCTTCGCGCGCTCAAGGAATAGAGAGATGAAGGAGTTGGCGCAGGAAACCTTCCAGTACCTGTGGCAGCAAGCTCTGTTAAGTTTGGCGATTGCCCTGGTGATGGGTTTTTTCGCCTGGAAGACGGTGGGGCAAACCAGGAAGGGAGCCTGGCCTCTCTATCTGCTCGTAGGGCTGGCGGGCTCTTTTATCGGCCAGTTAACGCTTCGGTACTTTAACCTCAAGGAGGTGCTCGATCAGGTGCCGGACATGCGCATCCTGTTCGATTTGGTTATCGCGTACGTCGGCTCCTTTGTTCTTGCCGCTTTGATCAACTTTTTTAAACCGATGTAAGCGTCCGGCGGGCAGGCGCTTTTTAGAGTGAATGAAAATTCTTTGAATCCATGAAAGCGAGGTAGTTTATGGCAACCCCTGAATTTGTATACCAGGATCCCTTTCCGCTGGAAAAGGATGATACGCAATACCGGCTTGTGACGAAGGAACACGTCTCGCGTGCTCGCTTCGACGGAAAGGAGATTTTGCGCGTCGATCCGGACGCCTTGACTCTGTTAGCGAACGAAGCCATGCGGGATGTCTCGTTTCTGCTCCGGAGATCGCATCTGGAGAAGGTGGCGGCGATTCTCAAAGACCCGGAAGCATCCGGCAACGATAAGAACGTGGCGCTCGCCATGCTTCGTAACGCGGAGATCTCCGCCCGAGGGATTCTGCCTTTCTGTCAGGACACCGGCACAGCCACGATTATCGGCAAGAAGGGACAACAGGTCTGGACCGGCGTGCGGGATGAAGAGTATCTCTCCAGGGGAGTTTACAAAACCTATACGGAGGAGAACTTCCGCTACTCGCAGACGGCTCCTGTGGATATGTACACGGAGGTCGATACGGGCACGAATCTGCCCGCGCAAATTGATGTCTACGCGACAGACGGCATGGAGTATCAATTCCTCTTTGTCGCCAAAGGAGGCGGCTCCGCAAACAAGACCTCGCTCTATCAGGAAACCAAAGCTTTGCTTAATCCGGTGAGCCTGGAGAAGTTTCTGACCGAAAAGATGAAAACGCTCGGAACCGCCGCCTGTCCCCCGTATCACCTCGCCTTTGTGATCGGCGGAACTTCCGCTGAAGCGTGCCTCAAAACAGTCAAGCTCGCTTCAACCGGTTACCTCGATCATCTTCCGACCTCCGGAAACGCGCACGGGCGCGCGTTCCGCGATTTGGAGATGGAATCCAGGATGCTGGAAGCGGCCTACCGGTCAGGTTACGGCGCCCAATTCGGTGGGAAGCATTTTGCGCTCGATGTCCGCGTGGTCCGCTTGCCGCGCCATGGGGCGTCTTGCCCGGTCGGTATGGGCGTCTCCTGCTCCGCGGACCGAAATATTAAGGCGAAGATCAACGGCAATGGAATCTGGGTCGAGGTGCTGGAACGGGATCCGGGACGGCTGATTCCCGAAGAGTATCGTGGAAAGGTAAAGAGCAACGCCGTTCCCATTGATCTCAATCGTCCGATGAAAGAAATTCTCGCGCAGTTAACGAAACACCCTGTCACGACCCAGTTGTCATTAACCGGCCCGATGGTCGTGGCGAGAGATATTGCCCATGCCAAATTGAAGGAACGCCTCGATCGAGGAGAGGGTCTGCCCCAGTATCTTAAAGATCATCCGGTCTATTATGCGGGACCGGCAAAAACTCCCGCCGGCATGCCGTCCGGATCTTTCGGCCCTACAACCGCGGGGCGGATGGATTCCTATGTCGATCTTTTTCAATCGCACGGCGGTTCCATGATCATGATCGCGAAGGGAAACCGGAGTTCTCAGGTTACGGAAGCCTGCAAGAAGTACGGCGGCTTTTATCTCGGGTCGATCGGCGGACCGGCGGCGCTGCTGGCGCAAGAGAATATCAAAAAGGTGGAGGTTCTGGAGTATCCTGAGCTCGGTATGGAAGCGGTCTGGAAAATCGAAGTGGAAAACTTCCCGGCATTTATCCTGGTAGACGACAAAGGGAACGATTTCTTCAAGAAGATCTGTGCCTGAGATCAAGCCGTCCTTCTCTTCCTCCCCTTTTGTGGGGTGGGGGAGGATTGAGGAGGGGGAGGCACCGCAACTTTCAGTCACTTCATGTCGCGCGATCAAGAACGACGAACCCTTAAATACTTAAAAGATCTGATTTGAAACGCCCGCTCTTGAATTAAGTCCGTTTTTAGCTACAGTGAACGCTCAGTCCGGCCCAAAGAGGGCCAGTCCTTTGACTTCCCTACCCGAGCCACCCTAGCTCAGTCG
>JACQUW010000220.1 GCA_016210115.1 Deltaproteobacteria bacterium
CTCCAGGGCTTTACAAACCTCGGTCTCGCTCGACGGCCAGAAGCGAAATCGCCCGCTCGACAGTCTCTTGTGCGCCAGCCAAAACCCCTGGCCATCGTAGGTGAGTACTTTGATCGCCGTCCCCCGACGGTTGCGGAAAACCACAAGACAGCCAGAAAAGGGATCCGCCCTTAAGACCTGTTTGCAAACCCGGGCCAACCCATCGATCCCGTTCCTGAAGTCTACGGCCCGCCTGCCTGGCTGCGGGCAGGCCTGTTGCTTCCTCGTGCTGTGCCTGTTAGCGGTCTCCAGGCGCTCTTTTAGGGCGTCGTAGTCAAGCCCGAGCGTGTGCGCGATCCTCGCAGGCGGGTATCTCCTGGCCAGCTTGGTTGCCGATCTCCAGAGGCTTTCGGGAATCCGCGATCGGTGCTTGCGCCGCCGGCGCCACGCCTGCAGACGACGGCGGACTTTTTCTATATCAGCGGAAACGGTGGGTGTGACGGTTGGCTTTCTCAATCCCATCGGCTGTCTCCCTCTTGGCGCTCCTCGCGCCGACAGCCGAGAATATAAAAACTCTTCAGATCGAGTCATGCAGGTTTACCGGAAGGACACCCGAGGTCATGCCGTGGGTTACGGAATCCAGAAAAGAGTGCAGTACATTTTCTGCCCCAACGGCGACGGCCCAAAGAGTCAAAAAGGTCTGCCCGATCCCCTGTCTTATTGCTAAAGGGCCATGAGCGGGTGATACCCCTTTAAATTTTCTCTATTCGAGGTATCGAAATTTTGTTAAAATGCCCTCCGGCTATCGTGGTAATCCAGGCTCAAAAAATTATACCCCATTGGAATTACCTTCTCGCAATTGAGCGCGATCTTATTGAGTTATCGAGATACGTTGAGTTTGATGAGAGAAACTTCAACTGCTTTTCAATGGAACTCGCCAAGGTTCTCCTTGCGTCTGCTGCTGAGGTTGATGTCGTGTGCAAGCAGATTTGCAAGGCGATTGACACCAACTCATCTGCAGATGACATCAATAAGTACAGAAATGAGATAAAAGCCGCCTTTGCCGGAATTCCCCAATTTGTGGTTTTGTTACCCCGCTTCGGGTTGAAGCTGAAACCCTGGGATGAGTGGAACGGGGCAGAGGGAGTACCCCCTTGGTGGACTGGATATAACAAAGTCAAACACCACCGAGATTCCGAGTATCATCGAGTAAACTTGAAGAATGCGCTCAATGCAGTAGCGGGATTGTTTGTTATGGTGCTCTACCTATACAAGGACAAAGCGCAATTAGGCGAATTGATTCCACCTCCACAGGTGCTGATGGTCGATGACGACCATTTTGGCGGCGAGAATCTTGAGTTCTACGATGCGGGGATCGCATATAGACTCTAGAACAAAGATCCAGGGAAATATTCTTGATTCCAGGCGCGATAGGGAGTCAGAAGTCTTTTACGGGAAAGTTGTCCATATGACAGAAGCGGTGAGTCATGTCATGCCGGCCTCGCGTTCTGACCCCTTCGATACGGCCCTGCAGGTCTACTCAGGCCAGGCCCTTCGGTACACACTTCGTGCTACTCAGGGCGAGCGGTGGATCTCCAAGAACCCACGAGCGAACCTGCCTGTCCGCACAGGCAGGTAGACAGCGCTCCGAGATCATGCCGTGGATTACGTGAAAGGACTCGCGACTTCTTTCACAGAAGGGAACAGAACGAGTTCATAAGCGAGGTCCGAAGCCATGTGCGGATTTATCCGTAGGTGAAGATCCAAGAGCGGACCCGGTTTACACCGTTTTCTGACCCCTTTAATCTCTTTAATCTCCTGACGCCCAGCTTCGTTCGTCGTCGCTATTTCTTGGTAAGACCGCTGAGGCCGGCAATGATGAAAAACCCTATAAAATAGCCCAGAATTTTGTGCACGTAAAAGTAAATCTGTGTGTAGCCCGTAAGAGTCACGTTGTCATAAGCCTTGTCAAGCTGGATAACAGGTAACAACATGTTCAAGGTGTAAAAGATCCGTGAAAGCACTGCGTGGGGTGTTGGTCCCTGATCAGACCATGTCAGGATAACCGTCCCAAGCGCCGTTAAGCCTATAACCCAATAGAGGGAGCGCTCCAGCTTAAACCCGTAACCAATAAACATGTCCTGCAGGAGCATCCAAAGCCAACGACGCCAGCTGGATCCTTTCTTCTCGCGTTGCTTCCCCGCATAAAGAACCTGATTTGCCATTTCCTTGTAACCGGCTTTCTGGAGCACCTCACCAAGCTGCCCATATGGTTGAGGCGAATATTCACTCTTTGCCAGCCAACTGATAAACCAGGCACCCTTTCGTTTTGCTATTTGGCTGAAATCGCCCGCCAAGCCTCCCAGGCGGCTATAGGTAAAGCCGTCAAGTTTAATTTTCTCGGGCCATGCATCCTCCGTATCCTGCAAAGCTGCTACATGGGTGTTGCGAAGGATCAGGGTTGCCTCTTGGTGCCAGCGAACGGGCTTCTCTATGTCAGAGCCAAGCCGAAGCTCCCCGTGAATTTTTGTTCCGGTGAGATCTAGAGACGGAAACTGGCTATCCGAGATAACCATGTCACCGCCGATTTCTCCGCTCACCAGACAGATGGGATATTCCTTTCCTAGCCAGGCAAATTCTGCCTTCTCTCGCATGAGCAGCTGCTCGCCAACCCGAAGGCTGTCCATGTTGAGCTTGCCGGTGAACTTGGATCTGGTCAGGTCCACTTGGCCTCCTATATTGGCACTGGTGAGATCCACCTCAGTAAACTCTGCACCGTCACGCATGAATAGGTTTCGGCGAATTTCAACCCTATTCATATTCAGTTTATCCACAAACTTAGAACTCCCGATGTCTAGATAGCCTTCTATTTTCGCGGCGGTGAGCCCCACCTCGGTAAACTCTGCACCGTTACGCATCAACAGGTGCTGGCCAACACGAAGGCTGTTCATGTTGAGCTTGCCTCTGAACTTACAGCCGATCATGCTAACCACGCCTCCAATGTTGGCGGCGCTAAGATCGACCTCGGCAAATTCCGTTTGCTTGCCCATCAACAGGTGCTGACCAACCCAAAAGCTGTTCATGTTGAGCTTACCTGTGAACTTGGAATTCGTTGTATCGAGGACGCCTGCTATCCTCGCGCCAGTAAGTTCCACCTCGGTAAACTCTGCTCCGTCACGCATGAAGAGGTGCTCGCCAACTCGAAGGCTGTCCATGTTGAGCTTTCCTGTGAAGTTCGAACCCCTCATATCGATCTGGCCATCAATTTTAGCGGCTACGAGGTCTACCTGGCCAAACTGCGCCTTCTCTCGCATAAACAGCCCCTGACGCAGTTTAAGGCTGGCCATGTTCAGCCTGCCCCCGAACTTGGAACTTCTCATTTCTATTTGGCCCTCTATTTGGGCACCGCCAAGATCCACGTCAGCAAACTCCGCACCATCACACATCAACAGGTGCTGGCCAACCCGAAGGCCGTTCATATTCAGCGAACCGGTAAACTTCGAGCGACTCATGTCCACCTGGCCCTCTATTTCGGCACCGGTGAGGTTAACTTCGGTAAATTCTGCCTTGTCGCGCATGAATAAGGACTGGCCAACGTGAAGGCCGTTCATATTGAGCCAACCGGTAAACTTCGAGCGACTCATGTCCACCTGGCCCTCTATTTTGCCACCCCTCACATCCACCTCGGCAAACTCTCCCTTGTCCATCAACAAGTCCCGGCTAATCCGAACCGTTCCCATATTCAACGTACCGGCGAACCTGGAGCCCATCATATCCACCTGGCCCTCTATTTTGGCGCCCCTCAGATCCACCTCAGCAAACTCCGCCCCCTGGTGCATCAAGTCCTGACCGATCTTAATGCTGTTCATATTCAGTGCGCGGACGAACTTAGAGCCGCTGAGAACGATCAGGCCGGAGGTTTCGAACCTACGCAGAACGACATTGCTTTCAAACCGACAATTACTGAGCCACAATGCCTGTGAAAGCTTCGCAAAAGAAAAATCCAGAGAGTCTTGGAACCATGCTCCGCAGATACGGACACCGGTCGCGGGGATAACTTGTCTGTAAGACTCGCTCAATAGAACGTTCTGCAGAAATTTAGCGCTTAAAAGACGGTCTGAATTCCATCCCTCGGGCTTTTTAGGATCAAGCGGACCCCCGTAAGCCGCCTCTCTGTTGAAGTCGGCGATTTCCTTCGCGCAGATCTTTTCCCAGACCCAACTCTCCTGAGGCGTCCACGGAGGTTGTGATGTTATTTGACTGGGCGGCATGATGGATGAAGCTGTTACTACTTCCGTTGAGGATTTTCAATGTGGTGTAGTGGATCAATACATGTGGGTCAAGGCGCGTCAGACTTGAATAGATGGTGTGTCCAGATGAATTGCTGTTGTGATCCATATGGGTGACTCTCATTCGAGTGGTGAGGAAAGTCCCGCAGCGGTAAAAGCCAGGGCAGGCTCCGAGGTCAGGCACGACAATCTTGCATTTCTTATTGGATAGTCTCCGTCACAAAATGGCGATCCGGGCCGGTCCTGTTTATTTCGGCGAGCGGCTGGGGTTTTCCAGGTTCGCCAGCTCATATTCATTCTGAGAATCCCGACATCCTGGCGTGGATTATTAATGGCTGAACATCAGCCTCGGCTGCTTTCACCCTTGGCGGCCTTTGCGCCTTTGCGCGAGATTGTTCTTAGCCGATCCCTATTTTTATCGCGCCAAGACGCCGAAAGCGCAAAGAATGTTTCCTCACCCTCTCTTCAGGCCTGATCGCTATCATCTCCCGGAAAACGGGACCATTGACGGAGTGTAGCCAATTGGCTACAATTGAAAAACGTATATGGAGGAGGCGATTCATAAGAAAGTCGAAACCTACGTGACGCGGGGCGGAAAGGATGTATTTCAGGAATGGCTGGACAGGCTGGCCGATCGACGGGCAAGAGTGCTCATAGACAAGACCCTCGCGAAGGTTCGGTTGGGCAACCTCGGACAACATAAAACGGTCGGTGAAGGTGTGCAGGAGATCGTCTTGGATTACGGCCCTGGCTACCGGATTTACTTGGGTGAACACGGAGCGAGACTCGTTATCTTGCTGTGCGGAAGTACGAAAAAGAGGCAGGAAGAGACGATCAAACAAGCGAAGCGATATTGGAAAGATTGGAAGGAAAGGACATTGAAATGAAAGAAAGAAAAAAAAAGGTTTATCCCGCGAGCAGAGCCTACGAGGAAGGTTTGGATGAACGCCTCAAGGAACCTGGATACGCGATCGAATACCTGAATGGTATTCTCGAAGAAAACGACCCGGATCTTCTGCTTTTGGGGCTTCGAGACGTCGCACGGGCCCACGGCTTTACGCATATCGCTAAATCTACAGGCCTTAATCGGGAGAGCCTTTATAAAGCGCTTTCAAAAGGGAAGAACCCAAGGATCGGGACCGTCATGGATGTTTTGTCCGCGATGGGGTGCAGGATCAAGTTGGAACCGGCAAAGAGAAAAAGGCGCAAAGCTGCCTGAGTTGGTCCAGTGCCAGGTTACCCGGCCATTTCGATGAACTCGCGAAGGAACTCTTTCGGTCTGGCGTTGTTACTTTTCCTCCAGGAAATCTTCGAGCCGAACGCCGCCGAATCCCATGGGACGGCTGCGTTCGAACGAGGCGCGCTCGGCGCTAAAGCATGTGGGCGGTTTGGTGGCATCGATGAGCATCTTTGAGCCGATCCGCGGGCGCGTGGCCTGGCCGGGAACATCGATCTGGCGTCCGCTCACGTCAAGGTGATTCACGTAAACGCCGGGGATGATCACGACATCATCGGCGGGGTTCACGCGGGTCTCCACCGCCCACCAGACATCCATCGGATCGTTCGGATCGATGTCTTCGTCCACCGCAATGAGGATCTTCGCGTGGGTGGGATCGCCGCCGATCGCGCTGGCCAGAACGTTCATCGCCTCGCCGGGGAACCGCGGGGTCATCTGGATTACGACTCCAAAATTGGCGCCGCGCATCACGACATTCTTGATGTCCAGGCGGCCTCCCGCGCCTGTTAACGTCTGATACATCTGCGCGGAGCAGGGCACTTCCTGATAAACGTTCCCTTCCACGTGAACGCCGTTTTGCAGGCTCTTGTAGATCCGATCGCGGCGCATGGTGATCGCTTCGACGCGCAGCACCGGCTGAGGCCCCACCTCGCCGGCATAGTAGTCCTGAAACTCACTGAACGGACCTTCGGGCCGCCGTTCGCCGGGAAGCACGTAGCCCTCGATGACGATCTCCGCGTCCGCGGGCACTTCCAGGGGAACCGTCTCGCACGCGACCAGTGGAACCGGTTCTCCGAGGAGAGCGCCGGCCAGGGCCATCTCATCGTCGCCATACGCGACAGTCGTCGCAGCGGCGAAATAGTAGGCGGGGTGGTGTCCGACGATGACTGCGATGGGCATCGGCTCGCCGCGCTCTTCGTAGCGAAGCCGGTGCTGGGTGGCGTGGTGGTTGGGCGCCGCCATGAACCCGGTATGACGGGCATCATGTACCATCAACCGGTACATGGCCATGTTGCGCGCGCCGGAGTCCGGGTCGCGTGTAACGCAAAGGCCGGACGTAATGTACGGCCCGCCATCCCGCGTGCAGTTCAGATGCAGCGGAAACGAGAGCAGATCGATTTTCTCACCCCGAAGTGCGATGTCCTTCACCGGCCCATGGGCAACGCGTACCGGCTGCACCCGCTCGCGCATGCGCATGGCATAAGTCGCTACCAAACGGTCGGGTGTCGTGTCGAAAGCAAGGGCGGCGTGCCGCCAGTTGGCTACGCCCTGTCCCAGCGTTTTCCAACCCGGGTGTCCTGCGATATTGTCCAGCATCAGCGCGCGCTCTTTGGATTGCCACAGTAGCGCGCCCATCTCCGTGCGCGGATCGACCACGCGATGAACGTGCCGCAGCTCGCCGGCTTGTTGCAGCCGCTCTATCCAAATACGCATGTCCTTGGCCATCTGGTGCTCTCCCTAAGAAACTATTCAACCAATTACGATTGCTCAAACCTCTTATCATTCTCTCGTTTCAGGTACAACGCCGGCAAGAAATCTATCGCGCCAAGACGCCAGGCACGCAAAGAAAGACCAGTATTTATTTACGCGAACCTTGGCGCCCTTCGCGCCTTTGCGCGAATCACAGTTTTTCCGATGTTCTTGGAAATTGGCTGGACTTATAGGAAAGGATCGGAAGCTCTCTTCGCCGGTGGCTGGCAAGACTGCAGCTTCACCAGTCGCTCCCGGCCATCACGAGCAACCTATCACGGTGACGAAGATAGCCGGGGTTGTCCACCGGGCGGATGAGCCGTTTGACACGTTATTGTGTCTGCAGCTCATCTTCTATGATCTTGAGAGTTTTCCCCCGGAGTTCGGGATCAGCGTTGACGCTTTGAAAAATCATGACGAACCGCTCGCCTGTGAGTCCCTGGTGCTCGAGGGCCGCTTCCATCTTTGTGGTCGCTTCCTTTTTGAGATTCACAGCCTGTTCCGGGTTCTGGGCGCCCATCAGAGCCGGTTCGTAGGCGGATCGTATTTTGTCGATTTCTATGTATGCCTTTGCGAAGGCTTTGAGCTCGATATCGCTGACGTTCGCCGGCTGCTCCTGCATAATCTGGGCGACTCCATTGGAGCTGAGCGACAGGCCTAAAAAGAGGGCTGCTGCGGTGAGAATAAGATGCCTGCGGACCATGTTTATCTTCATAAGACCTCCCCTCTTCGCATCCGTACAGCAAATTCGATACCACTGCTGTAAGCAATTACAATTGTTGGCGCTTATGCTTGAACACTTGATCTTCTTTGGCTGAAATTCCCTACACTCTGCTCGATTTCCTACATGAAAAACATGATGCGGGCAATTTACACCGCGAGGCGAGACCAACACGTCAGATAGCTGAGCGCAATTTGACATAAAATGATCCAATCCGATATTCTCCCATGCATACTCCGGTCCGGAGCAAACTCGAAGGACGCGAGAAAAATTCATGAGAGGATGAGACGATGAGGCGAGAAGAAAAGAACAACACTGTGGCAAACAAGATCCCGGCAGGAGGTCATGACCCAAGCGGCTTGGAAGGGCCTGGCTCAAAGAGAGCTGAAGCCGCCCGGGTTTCTCTGAGCTGGGACTTCGTGGCGGATGTCGTCGTGGTTGGCTCAGGCGCCGTGGGACTCCCCGCCGCCATTGCAGCAATCGACGAGGGGGCGTCCGTGCTTGTAGTCGAAGCAAACTACGATGTGGGTGGACACGCGATCATGAGCGGGGGAAATACGGCGCTTGGCGGCGGGACGAGCGCGCAGCGGAAGCACGGGATTGTCGATTCGCCGGACCTCGTTTTTTCCGATCTGACAGATTGGACCGTCGTACAACCCAACGGGTCCCCTGATTACAGGTACAACGACAGAGCCGTCATCCGCGCCTTTGCCGACAACTGCGCTAAGACCTATGAATTTCTGGTTGCGAACGGCGTGAAATTTGCGGACAGAGTCCCGGACAATTTTGGCGCGCACTCGATCGGCAATTCCGCTCCCAGAGAGAATCATACAACCTGGACCGAAGGAGCGGGACCGGCGAGTCCTAACGCCAGACCCGGAACGGGTCTCATCAGACCCTTAGAGGCGAGCGCTAGGGAAAAGGGAGTCGAATTCCTTCTTAATTACAAGATGGCGAGCATCGTGAGAGAGACGCGGTCTGATGGTCATTCAGGAAGAGTTTTGGGCATCACAGCACAGTACACACCGAGGATACTACCCGGTACGACCACGCCCTTACAGAGCTACCGCTCCGAGGGCAATATCAGCAGTGACAAGACCAGCGTGAACATCCGCGCGGTCAAGGCAGTTATCGTTGCCACAGGCGGAATGACCAGCAATGTGAACTTTCGCCGCATGTTCGATCCCAGGCTGACCGAGGTCTACCAGGTGGCCGGTGAACCCTATTCCTACCAGGACGCCAGTGGAGAGATGGCGGCCATGGCCATCGGAGCATCGCTCTGGGGCCTGGCGAACCAAACTCTCGAAAACGGGGACAACATCAGAACTCAAAGAGCCATCGGCTGCCAATACAATTATGCCGTTTGGGAGCTTGCCAGCCCGATATTCCCTCTCGTCCGAGCTACAGGCCTGAGCGTCAAAGATTGGCAGGACCTAATCCTCGTAAACCAGGTGGGCCAGAGATTCTATGATGAAACTAAAGGTGATTACCCGGCTGGAAACAAGTGTAACGACATCGACCCATACACCGCATGCAACTACCTCAATCCCGCCAACGTTAAATTCGACCCGACCCGGTATAATTTCTTCAATGCCGCCGTGGCGATGAACGCGGCTTCGGCTCCTCCGGACTATTCAGCCGGCCCGGTATGGGCAATTTTCGATTCCGAGGCCGTGAGGCGGGAAGGCTGGAAAGTTACGCCGCCATACGTGGACCCCGACGGCTGGTTTTTCAGCGCCGATACGATCGCGGATCTCGCTGCGGCCATCAAAAACCCATATCAGAAAACTCCGATGGATGGCGCGATCCTGGAAGCGACCGTGACGAGATACAGCTCCTTCGTGAGCGCCGGCAAGGACTTTGATTTCGGCAAGCCGGCACCCAAGTACAAGATACAAACCCCGCCATTTTATGCTGCTTGGGCGACACCTCTCGTGCACGATACGCGCTCGGGCCTGAGAATAAACGCCAAGTGCCAGGTGATCGATATGAATGGCGAGGTGATACCGGGGCTTTACTGTGGCGGTGAGTCAGCAGGTGGATTCAATCAGCATGGACTGGGCCGATGCACCACCCAAGGTTACATCGCGGGCAAGAATGCCGCCGCGGAGACAGGGGAGGAGAAACCGCTCGGATAGGGGCTCACATCTGTGCCACGGTTAGCTCCAGCCGCAGGCGGGCTGGAGCCGGAAGTTGTAGGCGGATCATTGTAAGATTTCCTTTACCCTCTTCACAATCTCCGCATCCTGGGTAAGCGTTCTTTCGATTTTCCTCTGGAGTTGTTCTCCGTTAAGATAGCTGCTGTCCCAGTCGAGCAGCTTCTTGGCGTCGGCCGAAAATCCGGGATCGGCCAGCATCTTCTCAAAACTCTCCCGCAGAATCCGGAGCTGTTCGCGGGGCGTATCAGGAGGCGCGGCAAAGGGTCGATCGAACTCCGTGTACGCAAGCATGACCTCCACCAAATCGAGCACTCGTTTAGCCTCAGGAGACGTCAGTTCATAGATCGTGGGAACCTCTTGAGGTAAGATACGGCTTTTTTTCGGCCCTTGTTGCACCACGAAGCTCATAAAACGCTTCTCCAGCCACTCCGGCCAGGGAGAGCGGATGATCGTAATGTCTGAAGAAGCGCGGCAGTCCACCTCGCCGCGTTCGACTCCAAGATCGATGTCACGGCCAGACTTGTATCCGAGAACAGGAATCAATTTGAAATTCAGGGCTTCCTCGAGCAGGTTCCCGAAAATAAATCCGATGCTCCCACTACCGCTGCTGCCGAAGCGCGGAGGCTTCTTCGCGGCACGAATCTTCTCAACGCTGGTGTATCCCGTATCCGTGCGGCAGGCCAACATCATCGGGGCGCTGTTATAACTGCCAATCCAGCTGAACTTGCGAAAGTCAAAGCGAACCTCAGGCCTGCCCACCATTTGTTCCAGGTAATTGGCGCGCAGAAGCGCTCCGATGGTGAGACCGTCACGCTTCGCGATGTTGTAAAGGTGGTTGGACGCAATCACTCCACCTGCACCCCCCATATTTTGCACAAGGATCGCGGGATTTCCCGGAATGTGTTTGCCGAAGTGTTTGGCCACAAGGCGCGCCGAGATATCGGTTGTGCCTCCTGGAGTGGTACCCACAATCATTTGGAGGCTCTTTCCTTCATAATATGGCCTGGCTGTAGACCCCGGCCGGGCCGCCTGAGAAAGGGTGATTGAAACTCTGGATGGACCCGCTGAGCCCGCGCGCACAAACCCCAAGGCGAGCACCGCAACAAAAAAGGAAACCCATGCCGGGCGTGGCCGCACCGTTCCTCTCTTCATCGCCTCCCTCCTTATGCTGTCACCGGTCCAGAGGTGGAATGCCGAATTCGCTGGTGATCTGATCGAACCATTGAACCACTTCTCGATGGAGCGGGATACCGTGTGCCCGCCGCTCCTCTTCCTCTTCGTATTCCAAGAGACCGGGATAGAGCACGCGCTCATGTCCCGGCGCCGGTTTGGTTTCCCGCAACCATTGGAGCATGCGGTCCATGTTTTCCTTGAACTTTTCCACATCCGTAAAAGCCGCGATATTGTAGGCGGCAAAATAGTGCTTGTTGCCGCTGCTGCGATCCATACCGAACGGCAGGACGCCGGAGAGCATCGAGCTGAGCACTTCGACCATCATCGCCAGACCATAGCCCTTGTGCGACCCCATCTCTCTCGTGGCGCCAAGCGGAAGAAGGAAGTACTCGCCTCTTTTTCTTGGCGGGGTCTCATTCATAATCGGGTTCCCCTCCAGGTCCGTGACCCATCCCGGCAAAAGGTTTGAGCCCAACCGCGCGGCCAGGCGCACTTTGTTGTTGGCGATAGAGCACGTCGCCGCATCAAACAACGCCGGTGGATGAATCTTGGCCGGCGCGGCGATCGATATGGGATTTGTGCCAAAGCGCGCTTGAGCCCCGAAGGTGGGCACGACGCTGGGCTGCGTCGCGGTCATGCACATGCCGATCATGTCCTCCCGCGCAGCGAGCATCGCGTGGTGTCCGACGGCTCCGAGATGGCGCCCGTTGTACATAGTCACAATGCCGACGCCAACGAGGCGGGCTTTTTCGATTGCCTTTCGCATGGCTTTGGGCCCCAGGATAATGCCGAGACCGCCGTCGCCGTCGATTGTTGCGGTGGCCGGCGACTCGCGCACAACACGCCAGTCAGGCCGGGGATTGAGTTGCCCCTTCCGATAGCCTTCTACGTACGTCCTTAACATGTTGGAGACACCATGGCTATCGACGCCACGGAGGTCTGTCATCACCAGAACATTGGCGCCGAGCGCGGCGTCTTCCGCCGTGAGTCCCAACTTCGCAAAGATGGCCGCAACCGTTTCCCGCAGCGCCTTTTCCGACACTCGCACCTGATCTGCAGGCGCAACCTTGAATCGATCTAGCATCCGTACTCCCTTTCATCGTGGGGATGTCCAATGTCGTTGGACATTTCGCTGTCCAGGGATGGTCGCGCAGGTCGCGTGCCGATCCCAAAGGCGTCAATCGTATACCGCGGCGCGGGGAATGCAAACTCCCGGCTATGTGCGGCTTCCCGGTGTCCTTCCCCTGTTCCATTGAAGGCTGTGCGTAGTGTTTAGAGAGGACAAAAAAGGACAAGTATATTCACGGAGCCATGAAGGCGTTTCTGATGCTATTGGCAGGAAAAATTTGCTTCAGCCAGGCCTATTTTACAAAACTTGTAGTGGCTCTGAATTGAAGGAGCTTATCCATCGTCTAAATTTCAAGTCCTTGGGTGGGTGAAGGGCAACCAAGCGAGAATGCATGGCCTCCTTCCAACAAAGGAGGTGTGCCATAGAATCAGGATTCCTTCAGGAGCGGGCGCACAGGTCGCCGGATGGTGAAGAAGTACCATGTGCAATCCCTCCCCTCCATAAGCGAACCTGTCCCCCCTTTCTGCGCGCGAAAGCTACGTGGCCCTGCCCTCTTTGCAGCTTGGCAGGATCGCAGGGGTAAGCTAAGGTATTTATAGGCTTGGATAAGTAGGGGAGGTCGAGACATGGCACGTAGCGAGAGATTCGGAAGGGTGATGCACAAGCTCGATGCCAAGCCGTACGCCGACAGGGTAAGAAAGGCCGGTAAGGCAGCGGATCGCGTTCTGCGACGCTATGGAAAGCCTCGTATATCGCTGGCGGAATTGCGCAATCGGGTTGACAGGGAGCTCGGTAGCACGTCGCTGACAGAACTTATCTTGAGAGAGCGGGAAGCTGGATGGTGAATGGCGGTCTTTTATCTTGACACCTCTGCGCTCGCAAAGTGTTACCGAACTGAGCAGGGTACCGATCATCAAAGGTCAATCGCGATGTGTCCGCTGTGGTCGAGGAGCTTCTTGCCAATCCTTCACCGAATGATAGGTTCTTCATTTGTTTCCTCTCTGTTATTGAGCTGACCTCAGGAGTCCTAAGGCTGGCGAGAGGTGGCCAGCTTCGTGGGGACACGGCAAATCGAATTCTGGCCAGATTTCAAGAGGAGAAAAAAATCATGAAGTGCGTCGTTTGCAAGAAGGGAGAACCAAAGGCTGGAAAAGCCACGCTAACTCTGGAAAAGGACGGGGCTACTCTGGTCTTTAAAGGGGTTCCGGCCAGCGTCTGCGCAAATTGTGGAGAAGAGTACGTGGACGGGGAGATTACTGCCAGGCTGCTCAAGTCCGCGGAGGAAGCCGCCCGCTCTGGGATTCAGGTAGAAGTCCGCCAATACGTCCCGGCCTAATCCTCCAGGTTCCTCGATCACGAACCACGAACACGAGCCACGGTCTTTTCTCGCCTATCGCCTCTTGCCTGTTTTCCGATCTTGCACTAATTTGCGGAAACCTAACTCTGGCTGGGTCTCCCGATCCGGAGACATCTTTGATCCCACATCATCGCGCAGACTGGTCTCCGCCCTGAGATTTTTTGAGTGAACAGTCAGCTAGATCAGCTAGGCCGCTCCCTTGCCCTACCACTGCCAGATCGCGTAGAATTCAAATGTTGAATAGCATATAGGAGGAAAAGGCCATGAAAATCCAAGCAAGTTTCGTTAAGGATGGTAAATGGTGGGTGGCTTGGAGCGATGATGTTCCCGGCGCGCTTACCCAGGGAGCGACCCTGAAGGAGGCTCGCGAAAATCTTGCTGATGCCGTTCGCATGATCCGAGAGCCCATCGATCTTTCCAAACTTCCAAAGGGAAAGGTTGTGATCGAACAGCTCGAGGTTTGAGTGAAGCGCAGGGAGCTGATCCGGCACTTGGAACGATTCGGTTGTGTTCTTGCCGAGGAAGGAGCAAAACATACCAAGTATGTGAATCTTGCCGATCCGCGCCGGGTCGTTACCGTGCCGCGTCACACTGAGATTGCGGATCTTCTAGCCCGAAAAATCTGTCGTCAGCTCGGCATACC
>JACQUW010000221.1 GCA_016210115.1 Deltaproteobacteria bacterium
CCTCTGTGTTCTCGGCGGGCGTCGCTGTACATACGAGAGATTCGGACGCGGCTCACGCGCTGATTAGATTCCTCGCGTCGCCTGAGGCGGCCCGTGCCATCACAAACAGCGGGTTGGAACCAATAGGAAATCGCTGAAGCCGGAGACTAAGGGACATCCGATAATTTCTCCAGTAAGATGTTGCCCTAATTGTCCAATTTAGTCCTCTGTCCACGTTTCGTGGACAGTAGCAAATAACCTAATCGATCGAAATTATTCACTATTATGGGATCATGTACACTATTGACATTTGTCCAAAATACGTGGACACTTTAATCAAGTGGACAACCGAACCCAAACTCAAGACCGTGATTTGCTTGAGGCAGCAACAATCGCTGCCCGGCAGTTCGGTCTCCGCATAGACGTATTACAGCTCGAACCCCAACTCGGTGCGGCGCGAGCAGATGCACTAATTCGCATCCGGCACGATGATCAGGAAATTCTATATGCCGCCGAGGTTAAGCGTGGACTTCGTCCCTCGACGTTAGGGGCAGTGCTGCATCAGCTGGAGCATTTGCATTTGGGGCAGACGGCATTGCTTGTGACGGATTACGTAACACCGCCGCTTGCAGATGCATTGAAAGAACGAGGTATTGCCTTTCTCGATGCGGCGGGCAACGCGTACCTCGACCATCCGCCGTTACTTGTGTGGGTAAAAGGTCAAAGACCTAAAGAAACACCAGTTACGGCAAACTTAACAACACGTACGTTCAACCCAGGCGGACTCAAAGTACTCTTTCCGCTTCTTTGTCGTCCGGAGTGGGCTAATCGTCCGTATCGCGAAATCGCCCAATTGGCTGGCGTAGCCCATGGCACTGTGGGCTGGGTGCTGGCAGAACTACCAAAGCTAGGATTCATGGCCGAGGTCGCCGGAAAGCGTCGCCTGCTCCAACCCGAGCGCCTGCTTCAACAGTGGGTGGAAGCCTACGCGCGCACGCTTCGACCGAGATTGTTGCTCGGTCGTTTTCACACAGATTTGTTGGATTGGTATCGGACGCTCGATCCTAAGTATGGCTGTCTCTTAGGTGGTGAGCCTGCCGCCGCGAGGTTAACACAACATTTACGCCCGGGCACAGTTACCCTTTACGGTCAGAAGGTTGAACCACGTCTTTTGCTCGACCAGCGGCTCCGACGCGATCCGCAAGGCGAGGTGGAGATCCTGACGCGTTTTTGGAAATTCGATAACGAGGACCCATTAATAACGCCGCTCCCCCTGGTCTACGCGGATCTCTTGGCAATTGGAGATGCGCGTTGTTTGGAGACCGCTAAACTTCTTTATGCTGATATCGTCGCTCGATTTGGCCGATAAAAACGACCTCACATTTTTGGCGGAATTAGTTGCGGACCTGCACACTGCAGCACCCGCCTGGACACCGCTCCTCGTGGGAGCGATGGCGCGGGATTTACTGCTCCACTACGCCCATAAGATTTTTGTTGGTCGTGCTACCGTAGATGTTGACCTGGGATTTGCAGTAGCCGATTGGCGCGACTTTGAGGTGCTGCGGGCCGCCTTACTTGCATCCACTTTTTTTGAAGCGCGTGGGCCAGTGGTTCACAGAATTTATCATCGACGGCACCGCCCCGTAGACCTCATTCCATTTGGCGGAGTCGAACACCCGAATGGTGTCATAGCCTGGCCGCCGCGAGGCGACAAAGTGATGACGGTAGTTGGCTATCGTGAGGCACTGGCGTCAGCTATCGACGTAAGGCTGCCGGCGCGCCAGAGAGTTCTTGTCGTGTCATTGCCGATGCTCGCAGTGTTAAAAGTCCTCGTATGGTCCGAGCGGCACACTGCGGCACCGCGTAAAGATGCGGCCGATTTCGTGTTGATCCTTAGGAACTATCTGGACGCTGGTCACCAACAACGGCTGTATGATGAAGCGCCTCATCTGTTAGAAAATACCAACTTTGATTACGAGCGGGCTGGCGCTTGGCTCGCCGGCCAGGACGCTGCCACCGCCATCCAAACGGAGGGGGCGAAGGAGACGCGCGTGCATCAAATGGTTTCCACTATACTCGCTAAAGAAGTCGATCCGGACGGCCCGCTAAGATTAATCGGTGAGGTGGGTGGCCGTGACGCTGAAAATCTGCGACTTCTCCTCGCAGCTTTTCTCAGCGGTTTTAACGGTGAAGAGGCACCGTAAAACGTGCGCTGTCGGTATGCAGCAGTCAGGGCTTAACAACGAAATGAGATTTTTCCTAGGAGATGAAGCAGGTGATCTGGACGGCTCCCTCTTTCTGCGTTTTTTGGAAGCTAGAGTCGTGGGCGTTTCTCCGAAATGAAAGCTTAAGGCTGAGAGTGCTCTCTTATCGCTTTGCTCCGGTCCGGGTGGGTCCCGAACCCATGGGGTCCGTTCGTTGAAAACGGACAGCCAGCGTAAGCGGCGATTACGTCTCCACCGAGCTGTTTCAGTGCTTGGGAATAGCCGACCAGGTGGTAAGTAAAAGCCGGCGCATCGAAGGTGGTGAGCGAGTCGGCGCCGTGGTCGCGCGGGGAGAGGCAGAAATCGGCTTCCAGCAGATCAGCGAGCTACTTCCCGTGCCCGGCATAGATCATGTGACACCGCTCCCGCCGGAAGTTCAGAAAGCCTCTGTGTTCTCGGCGGGCGTCGCTGTACATACGAGAGATTCGGACGCGGCTCACGCGCTGATTAGATTCCTCGCGTCGCCTGAGGCGGCCCGTGCCATCACAAACAGCGGGTTGGAACCAATAGGAAATCGCTGAAGCC
>JACQUW010000215.1 GCA_016210115.1 Deltaproteobacteria bacterium
TCCTCCAACCGCACATCCCGGTTGTTGTAATACATGGCGACGCGCATGGTATTCACGGTTTAACGTTGTGGTGTTTCGAATTGCTGAGAGCTTCGTTCAGGCAGCGCCAAAACCCTTCACCTAAACTCTGGACCTTAAACCTTGTTATCCTGTCCTCCGGGCCCTTCCGCTCTTGGTGCTCTCATATATTTTGCACGCCTCATCGACGGACGCCTTCTCGTGAACTACGGCGCGCACCGCCCTGATCATCCCCACCGGGCTGTCCGATTGAAAAATATTTCGCCCCATGTCCACCCCCACCGCGCCTCCTCGGACCGAATCATACGTAAGCTGAAGGGCCTCAACCTCAGGAGTCTTTTTTCCCCCGGCGACAATAATCGGCACAGGGCAGCTCTGCACTACGGTTTCAAAATCCTCGCAGTGGTACGTCTTGACCAGATGGGCTCCCAACTCGGCTGCGATCCGACAAGAGAGTCCCAGGTATCGCGCATCGCGAGCCATATCTTTGCCTACAGCCGTAACCGCCAGTACAGGGATGCCGTATTTTTCGCCCTGATCGACGAGTCTCGCAAGACTGACGAGAGTCTGTTTTTCAAATTCCGCGCCGACGAAGATCGAAAGGGCCATGGCCGAAACGTTGAGGCGCACCGCATCCTCGACGGAGACGGTAATGTCTTCATTCGACAGCTCTTTGAGGATACTGGTCCCACCCGATACCCTGAGGACCACCGGGATTTTGGAATTGGGATCAACGGAGGTCCTTAAGACCCCGCGGGTAAGCATAATGGAGTCCGCGTAAGGAAGAAGCGGCTCGACGGTCTTGCGTGGCTCTTCCAATCCGCTCGTAGGTCCCAGAAAATAGCCGTGGTCCACGGCTAACATGACCGCCCGGCCATCTCCAGGTTGAATGATCCTTGCCAGCCGATTTTTCATTCCCCAATCCATGATCTGCGTAGCCTCCTTCCATAACTCACAACCTGCACAAACCTACCATAAATTTCGAAGAAAAGTGAATCAGCTCACGGACACCCTCGGTTCCGCATCGAATAAGAAGGCTTTGACATCTCAAAACAGCATGATACGCTCAGTGCCATTCCTTTCATCTGGAGGAGATATGGCTATAGACATTCTCGATCTCGTCAGAATGGCACAAGAAGGTAAGAGAAAGGTGATCTTTAATACTCCGAGAATGCATGCGTGGGTCCATGTCTATTCAAATCCCGGAGACAAGGACGACATGCATTGCCACAACGCGGACCAAACATTTTACGTGATTGAAGGTGAGTGCACCATGCATTTTCCTGACGGCGGAAAGGCGGTAATGAAGCCGGGCATGGTAGCGACGATTCAGGGCGGCTCTTTCTATCAACTGGAGAACACCGGGAGCGTACCGATGGTGCTGATGGGGAACCGCTCTGGACCGTCAGAGGCTATCCAACACATCAACTACAAACTGCGAAAGGATATCAAAAAACTCCCTCGGGAAGAGATGGAAAGGATCCGCCACGGAGGCGGCGTTTGAGGTTAGCTCTCTACCAATAGCCTCTCGAGCCTCCACAGAACGCCAGTGCCGCGGACCGTAAGCCTTCTCTCGATGGGTATTGCAGTCTGCCTCGGAGTATCCCCCGACAGTTGACATACCCGCGCCCTACCCTTTCACTATGATTCCTCCGAAAGTGGCGCAGTCGAACCCCAGCCTTACTTCCGGAGCGCCACAAGACCAATGGGTTTGAGTCCCTCGCGCATCCCGGCGTATCGGGGTAATCTGACGAGCTACAGGGGGAATATTATGACGAACGTGCAGAGATTGTTTGGAATCTTGACTATGGCGACCGTGCTGCTTTCGGGCGAAAGAGCGCCGGGCCAGGAACTCACCGCGAGACCGACGCGAAACACGATTCGAGTCACGGGAGAAGCAAACATCGCCGCCAAACCGGACCAGGCTCAACTAGAAATCGGTGTCGTAACGCAGGCGCCGACAGCCGACGCGGCCGCAGCCCAGAATGCCCGGCAACTGGACGCGGCGCTCTCGCAGCTTCGCGCCGCGCTGGGATCTGCCGCAGAGATCAGGACGATCGGCTACACGATCACTCCGAACTATCGATATCCCCGGGAAGGGGGCACTCCGACGATTACGGGATACACGGCCACCAATATCGTTCAGGTAAAAATCAACGACCTGAAACTTGTGGGCAAAGCCATCGACTCGTCCACTCAGTCCGGAGCGAACAGGATTCAGCGACTGCAATTCGGGCTGAAAGACGAGCGGCCCGCTCAGTTGGAGGCCTTGCGAGAGGCCGCGATCAAGGCAAGAGGGAAGGCTGAAGCCATCGCCGGAGCGCTGCGAGTGAGAATCGTGAGGGTTTTCTCCGCTGAGGAAACCGGCGCAATCGTCGTGCCGAGGCCTCCGTATGCGGTGGCGGAGTTGCGGGCGGCAAGCCCGGCTCCGCCGACCCCGGTGGAGCCGGGAACCGTTGATGTGCGCGCGACGGTCGTACTCACGCTGGAAATCGAATAATAATCCGCGCTACGGCTGATCTTCCTCGGAAACCACAGCGAGCTTCAATGTTGCGGTGACGTCAATCGCGAGTCGAACCGGGATTTCGTAGTCTCCGACAGTTTTGATCGGATCGGCAAGTTGGATTTTCCGCCGCTCAATCTCAAAGCCTTTCTCTCTCAACGCCTTCTCGATATCCATGTTCGTGACCGAGCCGAAAAGTCTTCCCTCTTCTCCGGTCTTTGCCGGTATCACCAGTGAAAGCGCCGAGAGCCTTTCAGCCAGGGTTTGCGCCTGCTTTACGAGGCGGTCCCGCTTTGCCGCAATGACCTGTTTTTCATGCTCGAAAGCCCTGAGATTCTTTTTGTTCGCGATCAGCACCATACCTCGCGGCAGCAGGAAATTACGCGCATATCCGTCGCGAACCCGCACGACCTCTCCCATCTGGCCCAGTTTGGCGATGTCTTCCTTCAAAATCACTTCCATGTTTTTCCTTCCTTTCTCCCGTTAACTCATCCGGCGGAAAGGCTCAGCGAGCCGGTTCCAGCCGCTCCTTACCCGGCCGCTAACTGAGGATCGCTCCCCGCTCAATCTCTACGAGACCCGGCCGGGACTTAAGTCCTTTTTATTCAAGCGGCGAAAGTCGCCCCAGAGATCGAACAGACCGAGGCCGACGACGAAAATTGTAAAGATCTGCTCGAACACGATCAGAGCATAAGCCAGACTCCGCAAAAAGTGCGGCACGTTCTTGTGATGGAAATAATACGCGATAATGGCCAGGCCCTGGAAGAAATAAAATATAGCGATCAAGAGAAAAATATTCAACGCTGGGATCCTGAGCACATCCCGTCCCGGTAGGAAAAGGGCAAATCCCGAAGCGATAAAACACCAGACCAGAAATTCTGGAGCTTTCCATTCCCTCAGATCGGGGGAAGTCCAAAGATAGGAGCGATGCTCCGGAAACCGGCGATAAAGAAGAAGAAGATTGATGAGAATGAGGAACATAAACCCTGCCAAGGCCAAGGCCGGCAGGATTTGAACGATGATATCAATCATCTGCGGCGCGTGGGTTTTTAGGAGATCTCGACCTTCTTGAGCCAAGCCCATCTTCTCAAAGGCTTTGAGAGAAATATCGAGATTCTCGCTCAGGATCCCGCGGATTCCGTTCGCGATATCTGCAAAAGAGCCAAACAAAAACCAAAATCCGGCGACCATGGCTGCGAGCATCATGGAAGCGCTCACGATCACGAGCCGTTCGATGGGCCAGCCCCGTCCGAATGAACACAACAGGATTACGATCATAAGGGCTACCGGCGCATAACTCCAGGCCATTTCTTTACCACCGATGAGCACCAGCAGACCCAGAGTGGCAAACACCAGCGCTGCGCCTTTTCCATTGCCGTACCGGGTCCCATAGCCGAGCCCCGGCTGAGGCATCAGGGGGATCAGCACCGCGCCGACGAGAGGGATCGCCACTGCGGATAAAAACAGCAGGACCGCAAGAGTCAAAGCGAGAACAAAATTTTTGACTGGTCCCAGCCGACTCATAGGCTGTGAGGGATAAGAACTTAAGCTAGTTAGATTTTCGCTGTGCTGAAGGGAAGAAGAGCGATGTTGCGCGCCCTTTTGATCGCTGTGGTGAGCTCACGTTGATGGCTCGCGCAGTTTCCCGTAATCCGGCTCGGAGTAATCTTTCCCCTCTCCGTGATGAAGCCGGACAAAATCCTTGTGTCTTTATAGTCGATTTTCAGTTCCTTATCCGCGCAAAACCGGCAGACCTTCCGGCGGCCAACGACGCGCCGACGACCGGGACCCCTTTCATCCTCAGATCGTTCCCGGCTCCCCCGCGAAACTGGTGGTTTCTGTATCATACCTTGCTTCAACCTCGCTCCTAAAATAAAAGATCTTCCCCCTGCCCGGAAACCGGGGTACTCCCCATGTTACTAGAGAGCCGGCCTACGACGGTGATTCCGATCCGCCGGGGTTCTCTCCGACCTTGCCAACCTCTTGCGAAGAACTCTTCTGGGCCGGTTGTTTCTCCTCTGCTTCCTCCAAGCGCACCGTAAGATAACGCAGCACTGCGTCGGTCAACTTCATGTTCCGTTCCAACTCTTCCACTGCGCGGGCTGAGGAGCGGTACCGGAAAAGAATATAATAACCTTTGGATTGCTTCTTGATTCTGTAGGAGAGATCTCTCAACCCCCACTCTTCGGTATGGAAAACCGACCCGTCCAGTCCTTCGATAACTTTCTTGAACCTGTCGGCCAATTCCTTGACTTTTCCACTCTGTTCGGGGTGGACCACAAAAACAGTCTCGTACGGCGTCACGATCGTTTCCCTTTCTCTGGCTGTCCCAGATTGCTTATCATAACGCATGGAGCATTACAATTCGAGGCGCGTTTGTCTAAACCGCGCGGGTCATCCTCAGGTATCCCCTTCCGCTACCCTTGACCACGACATCCGCCGCCCAACGTTGGTCGCCTTGATGCATCCCGGCGTTGCCGGCGTCTTTCGCGACGACGACCTCACGGAAAGATAGCCAATCCCGAAACCATCATGGACAGACCCTGTCTCCTTCGTCTCTGTTAAACTTGTCCATGGCTCGGCGCGCACCCTCTTCAAGAACACACTCAATCGCGTCCGCCGCCCGGGAAACAATCTTAGACACCTCCCGATGCTCTTCCGGCGCAAAAGGCAAGAGGACGAAATCCGACGGATCGATGCCTTGCGAAGGCCGGCCGATTCCTATGCGCACACGAAGAAATCCTTCGTCTCCCAGTTCTTCCAACAGAGAAACGATTCCCCGATGACCGCCCGCCCCGCCGCGCGATCGGATCCGCAGGCGGCCCAGTGGCAGGTCGAGATCGTCATGGATCACAATGAGGTCGGCCACGGTCGCAGAGAAAAATTCCAAAACCGCCTTCACCACCACACCGCTCTGATTCATATAGGTTTGGGGTTTGGCGAGGATAATCTTCTCCCCATCCTTTTGCCATTCGCCAACCAAGCAGCGGTGTCTGCTCTTCGTTACGGATACGTCGTTTCGCCGGGCAATCGCATCCACAACCATGAAACCCAAGTTGTGCCGGGTCTGCTCATACTTCTTACCCGGATTTCCCAGACCGACAACGAGCTTCACACGAGGTTCCTGGAAAATATAAAAATGGGAAATCGGTTCGCCCGCTCTTTTTTAACTGTCCCTCTCCGGCGGGACGTTGGGCGCGGGATAGAGCAGAAAATTGAGGCGCGGGTACGACTTCGTCGCCCTGAACCGCAGAGGCTCGCCCGGGCCGCTCCTGATCCGCAAAATCAGGCTAGGACTCCCCAGCCTCTTCCTTCTTTTCCTCGGCAACACCCACTTCCGCCTCTGGAACGGCCGCAGCAGCAGCCGGCGCCTCTTCAACCGTAGGAGGCACGACCGTAACGAGAGTCAAATTCGTCTCGTAAATAGGGGACACCCCTTCAGGCGTCGGCAGATCTGCAATGTGCAGAGAATAACCTATGTCCAGCGAAGAAACATCCACATTCAGAAACTCCGGGATGTCCATCGGCAGGCATTCCACTTCGATCTCCCGAACGACCGGTTGCAAAATACCTCCCCGAACCACACCCTCGGCTTTGCCGACAAAATGAAGCGGGACCTTGACCTGAATCTTCGCGGTAAGATCGACTTCGTAAAGATCAACGTGAAGAACATCTTCCGTAACCGGATGAAACTGCATCTCTTTAACCAAGGCCACTTTTTCCGACAGCAGCGAAGAAGATGAATTGATCCGAACCAGATGCGACCCCTCCAGACCTCCGATCCGACCTACGAAATCTTTTCGGTTCAATTCGAATGGCACGGGCGTGGTCTTAGGCCCATATAATATGCCCGGGAGCTTTCCTTCCCGACGCAGACGCCTTGCCGTTCGCTTATTTGTTGGCTCACGGGGTTCAATCTGTATCTCAATGGTTTCCAAGTTAAGTTACCTCCTCCATCAAGCATTCAAAGCTCAAACAAAGAGCGAACTGATCGACTTCTCCTCGTGCGTGCGGCGGATCGCCTCTCCAATAAGATGAGCAACCGAGAGGACTTTGATTTTCTTGCAGCTCTGGGTTTCGGGCTGGAGTGGAATTGAATTGGTTACGATCAGTTCTTCCAAAGGCGAATCATCGATCTTTTGAATCGCAGGGCCCGAAAGCACCGCATGCGTGCAGCAGCCAAAAATTCTCCTTGCCCCTTCCCGCTTCAAGGCCTCAGCGGCCATTGTCAAAGTCCCCGCAGTGTCGACCATGTCATCCAAAAGAACCGCGCATTCGCCCTGCACGTCTCCAATGATATTCATTTCTGCCACCACATTCGGCCCGACCCTCCGCTTGTCTATGATTGCCAGCGAGGCATCCAATCGGGTAGCGAAATCTCTTGCCCGCTCGACTCCACCCGCATCGGGAGAGACAATTGTGACGCTATCACGGTTCAAGCGCCGCTTGAGGTACTGGAGCAGCACAGGGGTGGCGTAGAGGTTGTCCACAGGAATATTGAAGAATCCCTGGATCTGCCCGGAATGGAGGTCGAGGGTAAGTATCCGTGACGCGCCCGAAGTCGTGATAAGGTCTGCCACCAGTTTAGCGCTTATCGGCACGCGAGGAACCACCTTCCTGTCCTGCCGGGCATACCCATAATAAGGAATCACAGCGCTAATTCGTTTCGCTGACGCGCGTTTGAAAGCGTCCAGCAAGAGAAGCAGCTCCATTAAATTATTGTTTCCAGGGGCGCAGATCGACTGAATCACGAAGACGTCTCCGCCTCTGACATTCTCTTTAACTTCTACCCTGCTCTCCCCGTCGCTGAAGGTCGACACAACCGCGTTGCCCAGCGGGATCTTAAGAAACCGACAAATCTCGTCGGCAAGAGGCAAATTCGAATTTCCGGCAAAGATCTTCAACTCTTTGCGAAGCGGTGCCATACCCGGAGTCGATAATGTATTAACCAAGGCGCTTACAAGCCCTAGCGACGCTGAGAACTCTTTACTGTTGATGGAGAATTAAACTGGCTGGGCGGGAAGGATTCGAACCTTCGATACCGGATCCAAAGTCCGGGGCCTTACCGCTTGGCGACCGCCCATCCCCCGAACTTGCTTTGTATCACCCGCTCCACAAGATTACCAGGAAGACAAAATCGCGCTCATTCCCCTCCAAAGGCTATTTTGTCTCCACCTTCGCCGACGGTTTTCTGGTATTCCGCGATAATCCTCTCCTCAATCATCCTTCGGGTCTCGTGATTGATTGGATGAGCGACATCCTTGTAGGTCCCGTCTTTTCGTTTTTTGCTGGGCATCGAAACAAAGAGTCCGTTCGGCCCCTGGATGATTTTCAGATCCCTTACAACGAAACAATGATCGAAGGTGACGGTGACATACGCTCTGAGCTTCTCCTCATTCACAGGAAAGACCCTAACCTCAGTGACCTCCATAGGGACCTCCTTAACGCCAGACGGCTAATCCGATGGCCTAATTTTCTGTCTCAGCTCAAAGAGCGCACCAGGAATACCCGAACCCCTTCCTCCTCCCGACTCAAGCGGCGACAGGCTTTTTTAGCCATTTGCTCGCCTGCAAAAATCCCAAAAACTGATGAGCCGCTGCCGCTCATCAGAGCCCCCGCAGCGCCCTCCTTGATGAGTCTGTCCTTTAGCAAGGCTATCTTGGGATATCGACTAATGGTCACGTTTTCCAGATCGTTCACTAAAAGACGGTTAAGTTCACCCGGTTTTGCTACTGAAAACTTCATGCTAAACGTTTCAATACTTTTTGTCAACGTTGGCGGAAGATGCTCGAATACCCAACGCGTTGAGACTGGAAAGCCTGGGTACAAAATCACGAGCCAGAGCTTGGGAAAGGAAGATAACGGCTGGATGCGCTCCCCTATCCCCTTCGCTCTCGCAGGACGACCCACGACAAAGAACGGCACGTCCGCCCCCAGCGAAGCCGCCAGCGCGAGCAGCTCATGCCGCCTGCAATGAAGTCGCAATAGCCGATCAAGCGCCACCAGCGTGGCCGCGGCATCGCTGCTCCCCCCCCCCAAACCGGCGCCAACGGGAATTCTCTTATGAATACGAATGTGAACACTCTCTTTGATGCCTTTTTTTTTGAATAGAAGTGAGGCCGCCTTGAAAGCAAGATTTCTATTCCCCGATGGAACGCACGGGTCATCGCAGGTCACGGTCAACTGAGCTGTTTTTGGCGTTCGCTTCAAAGGCCGGGTGATCTCGATTTCATCGCAGAGACTCACGGGGACCATGAGCGTATCGAGGAGATGATACCCATCGCCTCTTTTCCCCACCACACGGAGGTACAAATTAACTTTGGCAGGCGCTCGAATCTTCACGCAATCTTAGGTAACATGGCACCGCCGCAATTATCAACGATCATTCAGGTTTGCTCAACTTTATGAACGAAAGATATCAAGAATTTCTTAACGCCGCCTGGCAGGCCGCTCAGGCGGCGGGTGCCCTGATCCGCCAGACCTGGCAAGAAACCAAGCAAATCGACTATAAGTCAGCGATCGACTTGGTCACCAGCGTGGATCGCCATTCGGAAGAACGTATTGTTCAGATCTTGCGGACGCGTTTTCCTGATCATTCCATTCTTGCCGAGGAACAAACCGACATCGTTCAGAATCAGCAAAGCTATCGCTGGATCATCGATCCGCTGGACGGCACGACTAATTTCGCTCACGCCTACCCGCATTTCTGCGTATCCATAGCTCTGGAGAGAGAAGGAGAGGTGGTGCTCGGTTTGGTCTATGACCCCTTGCGAGAAGAGATTTTCAGAGCCGCAAAAGAACAGGGAGCCGTCCTGAACGGGAAACCGATTCATACCTCCGCAGTTACTGAACTGGACAAAGCTCTGCTGGCGACCGGTTTTCCTTATGACCGCAGGGAAAGGGCGGACCTTTATCTCGCTTACTTCAAAGCCTACATGGTCCGTTGCCAAGGCATCCGGCGCAATGGCTCGGCAGCGCTCGATCTATGCTATCTCGCGTGCGCCCGGATCGACGGCTTCTGGGAATTCAAACTGCACGCCTGGGACACCGCCGCGGCAAGCCTCATCGCGCGAGAAGCAGGGGCAAACATAACGGATCTCTCCGGAAATGATTTCTCTATTTGGGGAGATGAAATCCTCGGTTCCAACGGGATCATTCATTCTGAAATGCTCGAGGTGGCCGGGCAAGTTAAATAGTGAATAGTCAATGGTCAATGGTGAAAGGAACGGGCACGGGCGACTATTGACCTTTGACTATTTACCATTCACCGTTTTTTATGCTTCACGTTTCACTTTTCACGAACACCGTGGTACAACCCTCTATGAGGCGCCCGTAGTGAAAAGGATATCACGAGGGTCTCCGGAACCCTAAGTCCGAGTTCGATTCTCGGCGGGCGCACCATCCA
>JACQUW010000219.1 GCA_016210115.1 Deltaproteobacteria bacterium
CTTGGCCGCTGCGTTATTCCCGACTGGGTCTACCACGACCAGCTTCATGCCCCGTTCCCGGGCCTTGGCACATTCGGGCACGTGCCTGTTAAAAGCCTCCCGGGTTGCTACTCCCATCTGTGTCCCGCAGTCAATCAGGTAGTTGCAATGGGCAAAATCAGGCTCCGTGTGAAATCCCCCAGCTATGATGTGTTGGATCGAGTGAAGGGTCTTGCCACAGGTGGGAGAGACTCCTGTCTGGATGTACGGCGTGCCAACCGCAGGACCAAGGGCTCCTAACCACGCACACAGTTCATTGCCTCCCCATATTTGAAGGTAGAGCTTGCGCGGATCCTCCTGACAGACCTTGCGCATCTTCCTGGAGATGATATCTATGGCCTCCTCCCACGAGATTTCCTGCCATTTGGGATCAATTCCAGTTCCTTTCTCGGGATTGGTGCGCTTCAGAGGTTTGATGACTCGGTTAGGGTTGTAGTGATTCATTATCCCTGACTTACCCTTAGCGCACATCCGCCCCTGGTTCTTGGGCGAATCGGGATTTCCGATCACGTTCACCACTTTGTCACCTTCCACTTGAACGAGCACCGCACAACCAACTAAGCACATGCGACACGTAGTCGGCACCCAGTCGCTCGACGCCGTTTCATTTCGCTGCCTCCCAGGCCGGTGAACGGCCTGCGTATAAGCATCTCTTCCTTTAACAATGGTGACCACGTTTTTCCCCTTATGTTACTTATTACCCTACCCTCCCTCATAAGAGGGCAGTAGCATTAACTCCACCCTTCCACCGCGAAGGATGGTTTGAGCGCTATCTAGTTCTCCCATGTGCACTCCATCAATAAACACCGCCACATGTGGTTGAAAGGTCCCTTTCCTGGTCAGCGCATTCTGTGCAAAGGTTTGCCCGCACATAACTCCGAGCTTTTCCGCCAGCATTTGAATCGTGCTTTCCTCAGGAAGTTCTATCTCGACCTCCCGTTCTCCCGCCCATCGCTTCAACTCGCCCATTAAGAGCACCTTCACAGTTACTATTCCCCGCATTCTCGCCCTATGCCCCGCGGTACCAGCCAGGCGCTGATCAGTTTCACTTCTCCCGAAAATAATGCCTGAAGGGCCTGCGAGCCTCCCTGAAAAAGCACCATATCGATTCGGAAGTCTCGATGGGATAAATAATATAGCCGACCTCAATTCCGTTACGTTCTCGCGGCTCAGTTTTTCTGGTAAAGCCGATCGATAAAGCCGCTTTCATCGAGCTGCCTAATAAACTTCGGCTCGACAAACCTCTCCGGGCTGGCGCTTCTCGCCTCGGGATCGGTTTTGGCAACTTCGGCCAATACCGTGCGCACTCCGTCGATGCTCGGGTACGGCTTCGCAGGCGCCAGTCGGGAGAAATAGCTGTGCGCTTCCTCAGCCAGGGCATCCTCCTTCAGACGAAGAAACTCCTTGATCATCGGAAGGCTCTCCGCTTTGTGGCTTTTGTAGTAGGCGATCCCCTCGACAAAGGCACGCAAAAAAGCCAGGCCGGTTTCGGGATCGTCCCGGATAAAGGCGTCGGTCATGGTGATGTTATTATGAGGATATTTCAGGCCGAGCGCCGAAGCGTCAGCAAGCTGCGTGAATCCCTGGCGCCGAGCCAGCAAGGTATTGGGAATACCAATAACCGTCGCATCGACGGCGCCGCTCAAGAGCGCGTTCACACGGGTCTGCTCGTTGCCGGCCTGAAGGATAGTGACGTCTCTATTCGGATCAAGGCCGAGTTGCGTCAGAATAAATCGGACCGCAAAGTCCGGCGAACTGCCGAAGCTCGAGACCGCCACCTTTCCTCCCTTTAAATCTCGCGGCGTCTTGATCTTACTGCTGACAAAAAAACCATACGGCAAGGTGGGGGTATAAGTGGAAACCAGGACATTCCCGGCGCCTTTCATGCGCGCCTTTTGAGCGGCTGCGCCTCCTCCGCCGCTGATCACCTTCACGTCGCCTGAGAAAAGAGCCTGCAAAGCCTGCGTCGAGCTTTGAAAAATCACCATGTCGACATCGAGGCCATTGCGCCGGAAGGCGCCGATCTTTTTCGTGACATGCAGGATATCAATGCCCCCGCTGATGCTGACCATGCCAAGGACCAGCTTCTTCTGCCCTTGAGCCACAGACGAAGACCAAAGAAGAGCCGACAAGATTACCAGAAAAGAAAAAACTGATCTTCTAGTTTTGAGCATCGTATCGCAATGTCCCGCCTTACCGTCCTTTAATGCCCAGCTCTTTTTGCGCCTCGCGCAGTGGCGTGATGTCGGAGACCTCGCTCGCTGAAACCTCCCGGTCGATCTTAAGCGCCTGCTTTGCCTGGTCAATCACCAGACGGAGCCCGTCCTCAGGGATGCTTCCATCGAGATTGAAGACTTTCCAGCTCGAGTCATAGCTGGCGGTGGCGTTCTCCTTGCCGCTCCTGCTAAATTCCGCCAGCACCTGAATAGCGCCATCGCGGTTCTGACGAATGTAGCGGTTGGCTTTGATCAAGGCTTTGATGGCTCTTTTCACCTCGTCCGGCTTTTCTTTGATTTTCTTCACGTTCGCGCCAAGGCCGATGAACGGAAAACTGAACAGCTCATAGGCCCGGGCAAGCACGTTAAAACCCAGTTTCTTCCCTTCAGCGTCCGCCGGCGGAGAGATGACCGCCACGTCGACAACTTCCTCTTTCAACGCGGCAAATCGCGCGCGGTCAGGACCCAAGGCGATGATCTTCATCTCTTTTTCCGGGTCGATCCCATAATGTTTGATCATCATCCGAGCGGCTACGTCGGCCGTCGCGCCAAAAGAGCTGATACCCAAAGTTCTGCCTTTCAGATCTTTGACCGTCTTGAATTCCGGCCGTGATATCAACGTATGAGTGGAACCATCCATGAAGCCGGCAACCACTCTCACCGGAAGCCCCCGCATCGCCGCCCGAACCACGGAACCGAAGATCAACGTGTAATCCGTGTCACCGGTCGCCAAAGCTGTAATGGATACGTTGGCGTTCATCCGGATGAGCTCCGCATCAAGACCTTCTTCCTTAAAGAAGCCCTTCTTGAGCGCGACGCCACCGGTCAGAAACGCGATGTCGACACTCGAAATCGACACGCGGATTTTGTCGGCAGCCTCGAGAAAGATAGGAAAAATAAGGAAGGCAAGAACCAGCCAAACGGTTTTTCTCATTGATGCACCCTCACTCCCACCCTCTCCCGTCAGGGCCCGTCAGGGGAGAGGGAAACAAATCGCACAGCGCTGGGACCTCCAAAGAGACATCGCAAGATCAGAATTCCCCGTGAAAAGCTGCAGGTAATTTTGACAGGACCGAAATTACCCAATCGGAATTCAGAATTTTTCTTTCTCGCCCTGCCGGGATGCTTCCAGAATCGATGCGGCTATTCCCGGGTAAGCGCCGCAACGGCAGATATTCCCTGCCAGCCAACTGGCGATTTCTTGTCGCGTGGGAGAGGGGTTCTCAAAGAGAAGCCCCTTAGCCGCCATAATCTGTCCGGGCGTGCAGTAGCCGCACTGAAACCCGGAATTCTGAATAAAGCCTTCCTGAATGGGATCCAACCGTCCGTCTACCGCGAGCCCTTCGATGGTGAGCACGGATTTCTCGTGCGCTTCGAAAGCCAAATAATTGCACGAGCTGATCGCCATTTGATCGACCAGAACAGTGCACGCGCCGCACACCTCCGACTCACAGCCGCGCTTGGTCCCGGTGAGCCCGAGCCGCCCCCGCAAGAACTCCAACAGCGTTTCTTCCACTGGAATCCGCCCGGTCCACGCTTTTCCGTTAATCGTTAATGAAAGATCGAAAGTCTGTAGTGTCTTTAATGTTTCCACAGGTATAAGCCTTCAGCCAGAAATCTTTCCATGCTTCGAGAGGCTCAGCACAGAAAAATGTATGCCGTTCACTCTCAGTCTTTATCCCAGGTTGAACGACTCTCCCCACAACAAGTCAATCTGCTTGAACGGGTTGGACCCGTCATTCTGCTTTCACTCCGCCGTTTGCCGCCTGTTCCAAAGCCCGACCCAATAGCACACAACTGATGTGAAGCTTGTAGTCTGCAGATCCGAGAATGTCACCGACGGGCTGCAGCGACTGCGTAAGATAGGTTTTGCTTTCTCCTATGATTCGCTCCGCCTCGTCCAGTTTGGCTCCCCGAATTTTGGCCTCCAGCTCTTCGAGTCGTTTCGGCGTTGGTCCGACGCATCCCAGAGCGAGCCTCACGTCTTCCAGGCGCCCGTCTTGCATTTTGGCCCCGGCCGCGACTCCTAAAGTGGGCCTTTGCAGCCGGTGAACCCGCAGATAGGCGCCACCCCATCCGGCCGGCAGAGGCGGCACTTGAATTTCAACCAACAGCTCGTCGGGTTCCAGGGCGGTCTCATACATTCCCGTGAGAAAATCTTGCAAACGCATTTGCCGTTGCCCGTTTCGGCCTACCACGAGCACACCGGCCTCATAAACCAGGAGCGCGACGCCGGGATCCGAATGAGGATCGTTAAAACAAAGGTTTCCACCAATAGTTCCCTGGTTGCGCACCCGAATGTTTGCCACCTGCGATTCTGCCTGGACAAACATCGGCAGGTGCGCGCGAACCAAAGCCTCGGTCTCAAGCCGGTGGTGGGTTACTGTAGCGCCGATGCGCATTATGCCCCCTTCCCAAGAGATGCTATCCAACGACGGGATGTGTTTGATGTTGACGAGATGATCCGCATCAATCAGGCCGCGCCGTAAGAGCAGCACCAGTTCGGCGCCGCCGGCGTAAATTTTTGCATTTTCCCCCAATCGCGCCAGCTCACCCGCTGCCTCTGGCGCGGTCGTCGGAACCGACATACGAAGTGCTCTAAGCATCGCGCATAGCTCCATCTAGAGTTTTCCCAAAGCCCTAAGGATCTTCTCCGGCGTAATAGGCAGGGACCTGATTCGAACGCCCACGGCATCATAAATGGCGTTTCCGATAGCCGGAGCAACCGTTACGATCGAGGTCTGAGACATGCCCTTAGAACCAAATGGTCCGGGCCCGTCGCGGTTCTCCAGCATTGCGGAATGAAAGGATTCGGGCACCTCCTGCATGACCGGCAGGCGGTATTGAAAAGGATCGGCGTTTAGTATCTGGCCATCCTGATAGATCACTTCCTCGAAAAGCGCGTGGCCGATTCCCATCACTGCGCCGCCTTCGACCTGAGCCCTGGCCGAGGAATAGTGCAGGGCCTTCCCCGCGTCAGCCACGACGGAGAACTGCAGCAGGCGAACTTCGCCTGTTTCACGGTCCACCTCCACCTCCGCGGCCGCCGCGCTGGGCGCCCAGTGATCCATCCCGCCGAAAGCCGAGCCCTTATGAGTGCGAGCCGCACTATGAAAACCAATGCTCTTTACCTCGGCAGTTTCCCCTAAAGTGCGAACGATTTCTGCGAAAGAGAAACTGTTTTCAGCGCGCCATAAACGGCCTCCGCCTATCCGCCACTCTTCGGGGCTGCCCCCCTTATTCTGGCACGCCAGCCCGACCAATTCCTGCTTCAGTTTCTCGCAGCCGTTCTCCACGGCCCGTCCCATTTGCACCGTGGTTCGCTGGGCGCTAACCCCGGCAAAGGGGAGACTGATACTCGTGTCGGGCTGACCGACCTGAATTTGGCTCTGGGGAATCTCCAGAACTTTGGAAGCTACAACACTGATAAGGTTATGCGTTCCCTGGCCGATCTCCGGAGCATTGTGCTTGACCTTTAAAATACCTCGACTATCGAGGCTCACCAGCGCGTATGCTCTCCCGCCTCCCTGCGAGCCGTGCCGCAGGCTTAGTACAAGGCTTCTTCCACGAGCCCGGCGCGACGGAGCGGCTCGTCCTGAATCAGTCGCTGCGGTGCCCCGCCCGTCCCAACCAATGGCCGAGGCCGCCTGGCGCATGAGCTCGAAATAGTCGGTGTCCATGTCAGGGGTGCCCTTGGCGACAAAATCGCCGCGGCGCAGGACATTCTTCACTCTAAAATCCATAGGGTCCATCCGCATCTGGCGGGCCACGTTGTCCATGGCGCATTCCACTCCCCAGGTGGTCTGGACCTTGCCGGTAGCTCGTGTGTGACTTGCCGGAACTTTGTTGGTGTAAGCGCAGCGCGCGCGGCAACGCACGTGAGGAATGCGATAGCAGCCCCACGCAGAAATGACCGCATTGTGAGTAACCGTGGCTCCGCCCGTCGCGTAGGCGCCGGTATCGACAACGAGTTGGACGTCCAGAGCTACCAGCCTGCCGTCCGATTTGACACCCACTTTCGCCTTATAAACGATGGCATGACGGGCGGTATGCCGGAAGCTTTCCTCCGCGGATGCGACCACCTTGACCGGCCGCTGAATTTTCCTCGAAATGAAGAGCGCCGCCAGCATGGAACCGGTGAGGATCTTCGATCCAAAGCCTCCACCCACATAGGGCACGCGCACTCGCACCTGGTCAGGGTCAAGACCAAAAATGTGGGCGATCTCTTGAGCATCGCGGAAGGGAGAGGCCGTCGGCGCCCAAAGCGTGATTTCGTCGCCGACAAACTGCGCGACGGAGTTTCCCACGTTCTCCATCGGATGGTGAAACATCGCGGGGGAGGTGTACGTCTCATTAAAAATCCTGTCCGCCTCCTTGAATCCCTGCTCTACGTCACCCCACTCTAATTTGTCCTCCAATAGTAAATTCGTGCCCCTCTCCTCGTGGAGGATGACCGCGGCCGGGGCGAGCGCCTCTTCCGCATCGAACACGGGCGGCAAGACCTCGTACTGCACGTCGATCAACTCCAAAGCACGCCGCGCCGTCCGGAGATCTTCCGCCACAACCTGGGCCACAAGTTCGCCGTCAAAACGCACCCTGTCCGTCGCGACAAAGCTCTGGTCGCTCGAAAGCTTAAAAATCTCGTGGCGGTGCGGCGGCAGCATCGGGTTGAGACCTTCCAGGCGTTCCCGATGCAACACAGCAAGCACTCCGGGAAACCGCTCCGCCTTCGAAGAGTCGATGGTCAAAATCCGCGCATGGGAATAGGGGCTCAGAAGGTTAGCCGCGAAAGCCATTCCAGGAAGATCGGGCAGGTCTTCGACGTATTTGGCCTGCCCGGTCACCTTATCCCATGAGTCGATGCGAGGCTGCTCTTGCCGGTTATCCGCTATCTGGCCCTTCAAAATCTTTTCCTTTCGCTACGGCTGTCCACACTTTCTCGCCTCTCAAAGGCACTTCCCGTATCCTGACACCGGTGGCGTCATAAACCGCATTGCAAATAGCCGGCGCCACTGCCAGAATCCCACCCTCGCCCATTCCCTTCGAGCCGTAAGGACCCGGCCCTCCCCCTTCTTCACGGATATACGTATGAAACGACTCAGGAAGATCACGGAACCTCGGCAGACGGTAATCGACAAGATTCGGATTCAACATCTCTCCGTTCTCATAGAGAATCTCTTCCGAAAGACTCAGCCCCATTCCAAACAGGGCTGCCCCTTCATCCTGACCGCGGCACTGCAGGGGATGAATCATCTTCCCTGCGTCGGTAAGAGAAATATACTTGACTATTCTCACCGCTCCGGTCATCTCGTCCACCTCAACTTCAGCAGCGCCCAGGCCAACCTCCCAGAAAGGAGAGGTGTATCCCAAAGGAACATTTTTATTGCGGGGAACTTTGAAAAAGCCCCGGCCCACGATTTCGCCTTCGGTCTCCGCATAGCGCCGCATGGCGTCCCGGAAGCTCAAAGACTTGCCTTTGAAGAACACCTTGCCATCATTTAACTCCACCTCCGATGGCTGCGTCTCAAGCAGGCAGGCAGCGGCCGCGAGAAGCTGCTCCCGAGCATGTCGGGCGGCTCTCTGTACGGCCTGGCCCATCACAGCAGTGGCGCTGCTGGCGTTGGTCCCCTTGTCAAACGGAGTATATTGGGTGTCCAGCTCTGCCATTTGAATCTGCTGGGGAGGCACGGACAATTCCTGCGCGACGATCTGTAAGAAGGCCGTCCGCATCCCCTGGCCAATCTCCACGGAACCCGACGACAGCAGAACGCTGCCGTCGCTTAAAATTTTGACCATAGCGTTCGCCGGCTTATTCGTTCCGCCGCCGTCCTTCACGCCACACGCGATCCCTTTTCCTCGCCTCACCCTCGAGCCGCTCGCCGGCTCGGCTGGATCCTTTGCCTCTTTGCCCCACCCAACCGCCTCCGCAACCTGTTTCAACCCGTCCTTCAGGTCGCAATCCATCGGCGTATCACCCGCCGCATATTCTTCTCCCCTGTCCAGCAGGTTCTTCATCCTGAGTTTCACGGGATCCATATTCAGACGATGCGCGATCATATCGAGGTGCGACTCATAGGCGAACGCGGCCTGCGGCCCCCCGAAACCTCGAAACGCACCACCTGGGACAGTGTTGGTATAAACGTGATAAGAATCGGTCAATACATGCGGGATCCGGTACGGGCCGTGCGCGCGATAACCTGCTTTCTCGGTAACCGATGGGCCGGAATTCGCGTAGGCCCCGCCGTTCAAGTAAACCTCGCAACGACGCGCGACAAAGGCGCCGTCCCTGTTTACTCCGGTCTTTATCGTGAGCTTCGCTTTGGGCTGGCAAATCGTCTTGAAGGTCTCATCGGCGCTGAAGGCGACGCGAACGGGCCTTCCCGCCAGACGAGAGAGGCAACCCGCCAGCGCCTCGGTTTTAATGCCGCTCTTTGCCCCATATCCACCGCCGACATAAGGAACAATGACCCGTACCCGGCTAAAGGGAACACCAAAAACCCGCGCCAGTTCCTGGCGCACGGAAAAGGGGCTCTGCGTGGAGGTCCAGACTGTAAGACTCTCTCCCTCGAAGCTCGCGACGCTTACGTGAGGCTCCAGCGGGTAATGCTGGGCGCTGGGGTAGAAAAAGGTATCCTCGAAAATAAAATCCGCCTCCTGAAATGCCTTCTCGACGTCTCCCCTCTGGTAGCGAAAATGTAAAAGAATGTTGCTGTTCTCATGCACAATGTGGCTCCCGCCGGTGCCGTATTCGGCTGATTTGAGCCCTTCCAATTTTTCATGAACTAACGGCGCGCCCTCCTTAATAGCTTCTTCCACCGTGAAAACTGCCGGCAACTCCTCGTACTCAACGTCGATTCTTTTGAGGGCCTCCTCCGCTGCCGCCTCATCGACTGCCGCGACTGCGGCGACGAGATCTCCGGAATAGCGCGTCTTCTCGAGCGCCACGATGGGCTGATCCTTAACGTAAGCGCCGTGGACGGGCGAGGCCACACGCAGATTGTCGCGTGTGAGGACCGCCACAACCCCGGGCAACGACTCTGCCCGGCTGGCGTCGATGCGCCGGATGCGGGCGTGAGGGAAAGGACTCCGCAGCACCTTTCCATAAACCATTCCGGGAAGTCGAAGATCACCCGTATAGACTCCCTTGCCCGTAACCTTCTCCTGCCCGTCAACACGCTGAAGGTTTTGTCCAATCGCTGAGCTCAAGTAAACCTCCTCATTTTTTTGTCACATGTAGGGGCGCGATTCCATCGCGCCCTAAGCATCGCCTCAATAAATCGCAAAAAACCGCCGGTGTTCTTTTTCGACCAGCCTCTGCAGCGCCTTATTAAATCACGGCCTCTTTTCACCGGCTCTCGCCTTTGTCAATTTCGCGGGCTACTTCCCTCAACCAACGATAATCCACGATGTCTCCGACTGCGATCTCCCTCTTTATTCCAGTTTCCTTTTTGGATTGTTCAAGAAGCTCCTGCAAAATCGGCTGGCTCACCGTCCCATCGTCGCTCAACGTCTGCAGCACAACTCCGTAGGTCTCGTTTGCCACCTGAGGCTCCAGGTTAAACCTGCGGCCGATAAAATCCGTCACCTCTTTTTTTTCCCGTTTGACGGCGTTGAGAGCCCGGAGGAACCCTCGCAGAACTTTCCTGATCTGGTCAGGGTTGCGTTCGATCTTTTCTTTCGTCGTAGCGATCCCCGTAAGAGGTTGGGAAATGACCTTCCCGGCGAATATCAACTCTTTAAAGCCTTTTTGCCTCATCCGGCTGTTCCATGGCACCGGCATAATTGCGGCCTGCACTGAGCCAGTCTCCATTGCCGCCATACGGATCGACGCCGCCCCAATCACGATAAACGTCATGTCTTTGTCCGGATCCAGCCCCAGAGCCCGGAGCGACGCCCTGGCCGACGCTGCGCCCGTTCCGCCAAGCGAACTGACCGCGATCTTTTTTCCTTTAAGATCTTTCGGCGACTGGACGTCCGGCTGGGCCATCAAGTAGAACAACACGCTCTTGAAATCATGGGACAGGATCTTTACGGGCGCGCCTCTAAGCGCCGCCATAAACGCCGTGCCGACGCCGTAAATATAATCCACTTCTTTGCCGCCCAACATGGCACTCATGGCGAGATCGCCTCGTAAAATCCTGAACTGCAGGTCAACCCCTTCCCGTCGGTAATATTCTTTCTCGATACCGTAGAGAAGAGGGGCAATGCTGATGCTCTCGCTCGAATGAGTGATAAGAGCCTTTTCCAGCCCCTGGGCCCCGCACTCGATGCTCAGGGTTAAGAGGAGAAGAATACCCGCCGCGATCGCCGGCCGAAAGGCTCTCACGGTTTTGCGTTTTTCTCGGCTCATCTCTTTTTTTTCTTCTTTGAATTTTGTCTCAAACTCTCATTTCCAGCTTGGGCATCTGGCAGGAGGCGCCTGCTTCAGCCAATGCTTCTTCGAAAATCTGCCTTACCGCGGAGTCTTCATCTTCATACTCGATCTGGTTTCCGCCCTTCTTTACGTCCTCCGCCCCTGTATAAGCCTTCCCCATCTTGTGCTTCTTGCTCCCCCACCGGAGCGCGAGATACCGCGCGGGTTCGTTTCCGGCGTTAAAGTGCTGGTGAAACCACATATCCGGAGGAACGACCATACTGTACTCATGCCAATCAAATCTTTTCATCGGCGAACCTTCAGGCCACATCAACGAATAGCCTTTCCCTCTCAGAATGACAACGTTGGCCCCCGGCCCATGCCGGTGAGCTTTCTTATAAGTGCCCACGGGAAACTCAGAGACATGAGCCCCCATCGTATTTTCCGAAAGCTCAAATTTGATATTTTTGCTCCCTCTGCCCCTTTCCTTGTAATCCATCAACTGGAAAGCTCTTACATCAGGCACAAAGTTTGTTTCCCAAAGATTGCCGATAAAATTGTGGCTTTTACCCTCGTAATGTTTTCCCTTCGCGGAAAAATAGTCTTCCTGAGAATTATACCGGTCGCGAAAAACAAATGGATTGTTAAACACGAAATCGTAATTATGATAGAGGTTCATCACCATCGGAGCGCTCGTCACTGCGAGATATCTCGCCGGCCTGTCCCCGCTGCCATTAAAATGCTGGTGCCAGGCATTGAGAGGGGGGGAGAAAAGAGAGCCCTCCTGCCATTCGAAAGTCTGCTTTTTTTCGCCTTCGTTCCAGATTGTCGTGGCTCCCCGCCCGCTGACAATAAAAATCATCTCCTCGTACATGTGCCTTTGAGGGGTCAGGTTCTTACCCGGCGGGATCTCACAAATATACGCGTTATTGGTGTCCCCTGCGCCGATCAAATTCAGGAAACAACCAAATCCACCTTTTCGTTTCCACGGCTCCAGAGGCACCTTTCGTATGTCCTCGACAAAAAAATCCCTGATGACGGGAATTCCCTCTTCGTCCAACCATCGATCGAAAAAGCTCTTGCCACCGATCTCGGCCTGCTTCATTTAAACCTCCTGACCAAAACCATGAATGTTCTCCTTCCAAACCTGCAAGGTGAAAAAATTCAAATCCCCTCTTTCCCCCTTTTTAAGAAAGAGAGGGCTTGGGGGAGATTCTCCGAATTTCGCCGCGCGTCATCGTTTATGACTACACCACGGAACCATTGATCCCATGTTGCAGGGCGCGCCGACTTTAGCGAGAGCGGCTTCAAAAATATCGTGAACCTCCCTCTCCTCATCTTCATATTCGATCTGCGAGCCGCCCTGCTTCACGCTGATGTCAACCGGAGCATCGGTGGTGATGGCAGCAAACCTATAACGCCAGCTGTTCCAGCGCAGCGCCAGATAGCGGGCCGGCTGGGCTCCCGAGTTGAAGTGCTGGTGAAACCACTGGTTCGGCGGCACAACGAGACTTCCGGGTGTCCAATCCACGCGGATTCGCTCGCCACCTTCGGGCCAGAGGAGGCTATAGCCCTGGCCGGAGAGAATGGTCACGTGGGCGCCGGGACCGTGACGGTGAGCCTTCTTATAGCTTCCCACAGGAAATTCCGAAATGTGGGACGCCATCGTGTTACCCGCCAGGTCAAAGCTGATATGCTTGCCGCCGGCGCCGCGCTCTTTCCATTCGAAAAGCTCCATCCCGATAGTATCCGATACGAAATTAACGGACATTTTGCGTCTTCTGTCGTGCCACATTTGCCCCTTGCCGCTGAAGTAATCCTCTTCATCAGGCGAAAAGCGATCTACAAATGCGAAGTCATTCTCGAAAACAAAATCGAGATTATGAAAGAGATTGATTACAACAGGCGCGTTCGTTACGGCCAAATACCGCGCCGGTGAGTCACCCTGCCCATTAAAGTGCTGGTACCAGGCATTCAGCGGTATCGCAAAGAGGCTTCCCGGATGCCATTCGAAACTATGCTTTTTGCCCTGCTTCTGCCACACCGTAGTGGCGCCATGCCCTTCAAGAATAAATACCATCTCTTCAAAAACGTGCTTCTGGGGCTTCAAGTGTTTTCCCGGAGGAATCTCGCAAATATACGCGTCGTTCGTGCCCCCGGTGCCGTCGAGGTTGATAAATGCCCCCAGGCCGCCCTTTAGCTCCCAAGGAGCCAGCTCCACCTTTCTTAGGTCTTCCACAAAAAACCCCGTATTGATCGGAATTTTCTGCGCCAGTTGCCAGTCGTTGTAAGTGTCTACGCGTCGGTCGTCGGTATACTTCATCTATCTCCTATCTCCTTTCGTCCCGTCATGATCTCGAAAGCATGTCCTGAGTTTGATCGAAGGCCATGTCCTGAGAGGCCTCGAAGTGATTCCTCGGAACGCAAGTCTTCAGCCGCGTCCCTCTCCCTCACGCCCCTCGGCCAAGATGAAAGCTGCTGCCCGTTCGGAGAGCCCGCGCATCCGATAAGCATTTAACCTTCTTACGGCATCCATCCCTTTTGTTGCAAGTCGTCCCGGACTTTTTTGGTCAGAGCAAAATCGAAAACCTTCCCGATGGACGGCGGCTCTTTCAATCCGACCCGGTCCAGAATATGCTCCATGGACCTTCGCTGGAGATCTTCGCTGACAGTCCCATCCTGCGTAATCCCCGGATGAACCAAGTCGTAAATCCTGGCCGCCACATCCTCCTTAGTTCTCAGGAAGCGGGTGAGAATCGCGGCGGTGCCGGAACGCTTTTTTTGAAAATAAAGCAGCCCCTTCAGACTCCCCCGAACAAACTTTTCGACCAATACAGGATCCGATTCCAGGACTTCCTCGCGAGCCAGTATGCTTCCTTGAAGCTCCACCAGGTCCTGCTTGATCAAGGCGACAAGCTCGCGGTAGCCGGCCTCGTCGGCCATGAAGTTGCTGGGTATCGAGAGCATCGCGGCGTCAACGGATCCGGCTTTTAACGCGACAAAGCGCGCGGTCCCGGCGCCCATCGGCATGATCACAACGTCTCGCCCTCCTTCCAACCCATGTTTCTTTAAGAGATCCCGCAGCAGCGAGTCCGGGCCGCTCCCCAAACTGGACACCCCCACTTTTTTTCCTTTGAGATCCCTGATCGAGCGGATTTCCGGTTTCGCGTAAAGCCAGAACATCGGCCGGTTGAAGGTGGTGAAGAGAAAGCGCAGCGGCGCGCCGCGCAGAACCGGAGGAAGACCCGCCCCACCCACCGTGGCAAACTCCGTGTTTCTCCCGATCAGGGCCTGGATGGCCACTGCCGCAGGCATAGCGACCAACTCGACGTGCAGTCCTTCATCCCGGTAATAGCCCATCTCTCTGGCTACCACGAATGTGGTGGATGCCGGAGAGATGGCCGGGATTGCCACATGGATTTTTCTGAGCTGTTGTCCGTGGACCTGAGAGGCAAGCCCAAACACCAGCAAAAGAGCCAGGGGCACGGCATGTCGCGCCCAGACGTGTATTCCCGATTTGCGATTCGCTATTCTCCATTCGCTATTTGCCATTAACTGAATAGCTCCTTCCTCCACTTCTCCACAGCTGCCTGTCTGGCTTCGCGGCTCAGTTCAATCGCTGGCGGAAAATCCTTGAGCCATTCATAGGGCCGGCAGGCATCGATGATCATGCGGGAGCTAAAGCCTTTCTTGTCTTTATGAATCGCCGGATCGAGAGGCCCGCTCCAGGCGCGCCGGATAATCTCCACAGACTGCACGGGATCCACTCGCGTACACATGGCCCAGAGGACGTCATTGATGTCGGAAACATCGATATCATCATCAACCACCACTACGTACCTTCCCAGATAGGCGCCGGCCTGGCACTGCCCGGCAATCATCCCGGCCTGGCGCGCATGGCCCGGATAGCGCTGGCGAATAGCAACGACCGTCAGAAACCGATGGTAGTAGCTCGCCACATCCTTCACATCAGGCACGCCGGCCTTCTCCAACTGATCTCGGATATAGGCCGCCCGGATCAGCTCGTTGCACTCATCAGGCCGGCCCGTCGGGCGATGCGGCGGCGATCCGGTAATGATCGGATCGTTGCGGTGATACAGGCGCTTCACCTTGACCACGGGCTCCAGCCTCTCACCGCTGGCATAGTAGCCCGTCCATTCGCCGAAAGGTCCTTCGAGCTTGGTTTCGTTCGGAAGAATCTCGGCTTCCACTGCGATCTCGGCGTGGGCCGGGATTGGAAGGCCGGTGAATTCTCCCCGGATGACCTCCACAGGCTTTCCTTTGATACCTCCTATGTAGTCCAGCTCTGAGCTGCCGAACGGCTCCGGCCGCGAAGCGACCATATGAAGCAGAGGATCTCCGCCGAAGCAGGCAACCACCGGACAGGGTTTACCTTGTTCAAAGTATTTCGTGCGGTGGATACGGCCATGTTTTCCGGGTGAAATCCAGATCGCTATGGTATCCCGGTCATGAACCATGGTCCGGTAGGTTCCCATATTAATCCAGCCTTCTTCCGGATCTCTTGTAATAATCGCGTCCGCCGTGCCGATGTACCTTCCCCCATCTTGCTCGTGCCACAAGGGCACAGGGAACTTCCACATGTCAATGTCTTTTCCTTCGTAAACATTCTCCATAATCGGACCCGACTTCACGGTTACCGGAGGAATAAGACGGCGATTGAACAGACGCTCACGCCAGGCCCTAATGAACCCGTCCCGAGTCGTATCGAGCGGAAGGTTGGTCGTGAGCGCGGAGCGCCGCAGCGACTCGAAGAGCCCAACCAACACGCGGTAGCCACGCGGATAACCTTTGATTCGATCAAAAAGGAGAGCAGGGCTTCCCGCCTTGCCCTTGGAAGCAAGCACCGTAAGCGTGCCGATTTCAAGATTCCAATCGGCCCCTTCCAAGACTTTCAGCTCTCCCATCTCATCTACTTGCCTGATCCACTCTCTTAAATCCGTGTACCCCATAAATGTATCCCTTCTCTGGACTGTTTTATAAAAGCCCCTCTCTTAGCAGCCGATTGCGCGTCTCCTCCAGAATCTCTGGAGGCAGCTTGAGGCGCTCCGCGAATGGACGGTGCAAAGGCTTGGTCGCATCCACAATCATGCCATCGCTTACGTCTCCCACATCGATGGACGGATCGAGGCCGCTCGAGCGCAAATTCCTCAGGATCTCCACGTCGCTTCCCGCCTGCACTCTGGAGGCGAGAGCCCACAAAACCTCCGCAGGATTAAAAATGTCCACATCCTCGTCAAAAATAAACACATGCTTAACCTGGAGCAGGGAGGAAAGTAAAGCCATAGCGGCGCGCTGGGCATCTCCCTCGCGGCGCTTGCGCATCTGGATCAATCCCTGCATATGGTACCCCGCGAGATTGAGCGCGATCACATCCGGCACGATCTCCCGGATGCGCTTCAGGGCCGTTGCCTCCATTCCGTAGACTCCCAGGCGGTCTTTGTGAGGATGGTGCCCCATCACCTTGTTCACCATGATAGGCGCTTGACGGGAGGTAATCGCTCTCAGCTCAAAGACCGGTGACAGGCGCTCCGGGCAATAATATCCGGTCCACTCGGAAAACGGTCCTTCGGGCTCCCGGAGCTTCGGGAGGATAACTCCCTCCATCACCACCTCCGCATCCGCCGGAACAAGCAGCCTATCACCCCAACATTCAGATGGCGTCACCCGCACCGGCTCATTGAGCTGGGCTCCAATCACATCATATTCCGACTCCTCGATCGCCAGAGTCCAGGAAGCCCCTTCGAGAAACGCAGGATGATGCCCAAGAACGTAAGCGACAGGAAGCTCCTGCCCGCGCGCTTCCGCTCTCCGATAAAAGTCCCAAAGGTGACGAGGGACGATGAAAATTCCTCCCCGATCGGGTCCCTTCACCATCAACCGGTGCCACGAAAGGTTATGAACTCCCGTGTCCGGGTCCGCGGCCACAACCAAAGTGGTAAAGTAGGGCCCCACGTCTAATTCATGCTGGGTGACCGCCGGGAAGCTCAACAAATCCATCTCCTCTTTACGATAGACCCGTTCTTTGCACGGCGCTTCAGCCCGGCTGATACATACAGGAGGGATTCTTTTTTCCGCCCGGCGCGCCATCTCGACCGTGGGAGCCGCAGGGTCACGCCGAACCACCTCAGGCGGTATGCCGTACGTCAGTCCCAGCTTTACACGGGATGCATGGATGTTAGTGAGCAAGCGAACCTGAGACTTCGCCCCTTTCAAGTCGCGGGTGTTCTCAAAGAGGATGGCAGGCGACGGCTCGTTCTCTTCGAGCAGCTTTACGATCGCGGTAACCTCCCACTTCGGGTCAACAGGGATTTCTACCCCGACCAGCTCTTTGGGCGCCGCCTGCTTGATCTCTTCGATCCAGCTTCTCAAATCCTTCGCCATATGTTCAGCCCTTCAGCTTCTTAAGAGAATCACTACCCAAGCATCATCCAAGAGTTCACAACGGAAACCAGCCGTCATAACAGATCGTCATGCCCGCGAAAGCGGGCATCCAGAAATGGCGGTAAAAACGGCCTGGATTCCCGCCTGCGCGGGAATGACGCTAGGAATTAGTCGCCCTTGTTTTTAGCGTCGGCTCCTTCCTTTCGGATTTTTCCGCCTGCTGCCTGCTGCAAACTGCTCTCTGCCTCCTTATGTGTCACGGCTTCCACCCCGCCGCTTCCAACTCTCTGAACGCCTCTCTGACCAGCCTCAAATCAAAAACCGCTTCGGGCCTCACCTGACCTGACCGTCCCATGCCTTCCAACGCAATCCCAATGATTTCGCTTTGCGTATCAGGCGCGAGCAACCCGTCCTTCGTATGGGCGTGAATGCTGGAATCGTAAACCGCCTCCACCATCTCCCTGTCGTTCATTCTCATAAACTGCATCATCAGCTCGACGGTTTCTGCCTTTCGCGCGTGCATGAATTTCAAACCCTTGAGACTCGCCTTGACAAAACCTTTCACGAGCCGCGATCTCTCGTTCAGTGCGTCCACATGGACGCCCAACCCTCCCATATAAGAAGGAAAGGCTTCGCCCAGATATCCCAGAACATTCAGACCACTCTTTCTCGCCAGGTAATCTCTCGGCGGAGAAAGCGGAGCTGCGGCGACAGAGCCTGTAACGATCCCTGCCATCCTGACCGCGCTTCCCCCCAGAACAATATAGGTCACCTCTTTAGGGCCGATCCCTTTGGCCTTTAAGAATCTCTTTGTCCCCACATCGGCCAAACCACCGATCCCGCCGATCCCCACTTTCTTTCCTTTGAGATCTTCAAACGAATGTATCCCCTTAGCGCCGATGAGATACATTTCTGTCCGGCTTCCGTTGGCAAAGACCGCCCGGATCGGCAGCCCGGCGACCGCCGCATTCACGGTTGGAGACCCCGAAGTATTGAAATCAACATCTTTGCTTACCAGAGCTTTGGAAGCGATCGCGCTGTGCATGAGGATGAACCTGGGTTCGATGCCCTCCTGCCGGAAAAACCCCTTTTCCCTGGCGATTACGTAAGGGGCCTGATCCATGGAGAGAGAAGGAATGGACACGTTGACCAAGACCGGCCTCTCCTGAGCCCGGGCGAACGCCAGAGCAAGGAAAAAAGCGAGATTTCCCAGAGCGATCACTTTTAAGAGCTTCACCTGATTTCTCCTCTTCTTATCTCATCGGCAGCTTTGTCCGCCACGCTGAAATCAAAGACCTCTTCCCTTTTGACTTCGCGCTCGGTTTTAGCGAATCGTCTCGCGTCCTCGATGAGCTGAGCCATAAGCGCTGCGGAGATAGCACCGGCCTCCGTCAGTGTCGGCCGGTGATAATCATAAATCTTGCTTAGAAACTCGCTATCCTTGATTTTTAAAAACTCGCCCATATGGCGGACAGAGGGAGCTTTTTGGCCTCTATAGAAACGAAGTCCTTTAAGCGTGGCGCGCAGAAAGCGCAGGGCTTTTCCAGGCTCCTCCTTTAAGAGCTTTCCCGTAGTGACCACTCCGCCGATTATTGTCTCTTCATAATCGCCGGCATAGGCGAGCCGCCGGAAACCCTCCTTCTGAGCCAAAAAATTATAGGGCACCGTCACAAGCACTCCTGAGATAATCTCCTTCCTCAAAGCCGCAAGTTGCAGGGGTTCGGCGCCGATCGCTCGCAGCGCCACGTCCCGATCCGGCTCCAGGCCGTTTTTGCGCAGCATCCTGCGCGTCAGGTTATCACTCATGGAGCCCATCGAAGTCACCCCCAGGACCTTCCCCTTGAGATCTGCAAAGGAGCGGATTCCCGGACTGGTGATCAGATCATGCAGCGGCCTCTGCCCCACGACAAAGATGATCCTGAGATCTACTCCTCTAACCGCCGCATTCACGGCCGGGCCGGGCGTGCTGCTGAACTCGACACTCCCCGCCACAGTCGCCGTCACTGCGATCTGCGAACTCATGTGGATGATCTCCAACTCCATGCCCTCATCGCGGTAAAACCCCTCTTTCAATGCCACAAAGATCGGCATGACACTCACGCTCCGCGATGGAATCGCGAATCGGACAACCTCAGCGGGAAGACTGGAAGGAAAAAAAAGGCAAAGCAGCAGCGCCACGGGTAAAAATTTGTGGCCTCTGAAATTCCCCTTTGGAAAAGTGGGATTTAGGGGGATTTGCTTTAGTGCCGGGCTCGAAATCCCCCCTGACCCCCCTTCTCCGAAGCGGAGATTCGACGACGGAAGGGAGGAGTATTCAGCGAACTTCTGCAGCACTCATCTCTCCTTCTTTTCGCCGATGTAGTCCTGAAGCCTGGTGGTCTCGTAGCCCGGGATGCGGGTGCGGAGAAAACCTTCTCCCGAAACTCCAGCCGGGCGCCTGGCATCGAAGCCCACCTTGTCGCACACCCCGTCGGTCGATGGATCGAGAGGCTCCATCTTGATTTGCGGAAAAAGGTGGAGATTCTTGCCCGGATCCACTCGCGTGGAGAGAGCCCAAAGGACATCCATGGGATCATTCAAATTGACGTCCTCATCCACCAAAATAACGTATTTGAGATATTCGAGATTCGAGAAAGCCTCCCGCATGAGCCGGACTCCATCAACGAGCCCCAAACCACTCTGAATTTGGACTACGGCGATATACCGGGAGAGGAGAACGTTGACTCGACGTACGGCTGGATTAATACGGCGGAGCAAAGTATAGAGCATCGCCTCTTTTGATAAGCAACTGAAATAAGTGCTTTCATAGCCAGTTGTCGGCCCGGTAATAACGGTTTGATACAGGGGATCCGGCCTGCAGCTAAGCCTTGTAAACCGGATTACAGGAGACTGTCTGGGTTGAAGCGTCCCGCCGCCGTAATAACCGGGGTACTCCCCGAAAGGGCCTTCGGGCACAGTCCGGCGGAAATCGATTTCTCCCTCGAGCACAATCTCAGCCGATTCCGGAACGATCCAGAGACCTCTGTGATCGCTTGCCAGGCGCGCCCCTTCCCCCAAAAGTCCACCGACGAGGCTCAACTCATCCATCTCTGCCGGGAATTTCGTGGAAGCTATCATGTAAAAAGCAGGGTGAAGACCGATTGCGACCGCGACCGGAAGAGGGGTATCGCCCGCCTCGCGGCAGTACTCGGCAAGGTCGCTCGTCGCTCCGACGTAAATAGCCGCCTCGCGAGCATTAATCGGACAGATCCGATGAAGGGAAAGATTCACCTTGCCTGAACGAGGATGCGACGCCAGAACCACACCAGCGGTGATATAAGGGCCGGCATCCCGTTCGTGCGCAGTGATCACTGGAAGCGAGAACAGATCCGCCAGCTCCTGTCGCGCCATAGCCCGTTCTACCCGAACAGGCGCCAAGCTCTTTTCGATTCCTTGCCGATAGCTCTCCAGAAGATCGGCCTCGCTCGCGCCCAGCGCCGTGGCCAGCCTCCTCCGCGCCGCCAGGACGTTGCCAACCAGAGGCATCGTCCTTCCCTTAATTCGCTCAAAGAAAAGGGCCGGCCCTTCTTCCTCCGCACCCTTCTTCAGGACAGCCGCCACTTCGTGGCGTGGATCAACTTCTTTCCGAACTGTGGCGAGATCCCGTTGCTGCGCCAACTTTCCTAGAAAGGCGCGCAGGCTCTGGGATTCTTGCAGGCTGGTTCCCGTAGGCACCATGACGTCTGACATGTCCGCGGCTCGAAATTCAAATTTTCTTGTTAAATATTTTGGCGCCCCATTTTTTCAAAACTTCCTCTTTCTGCGCAGGGCTCAGCCCGACCACAGCAGGAAAATCCTTCATCCACTCATAGGGACGGCACGCATCGACCACCACTCTCGAGTTGAACCCTTTCTTGCCTTGAGGGATGATCGGATCCAGCGGACCGCTCCAGCAGCGGCGGAGGATTTCCAGATCCGTTTCCGGGTCACACCGCGTGGTCATCGCCCAAATCACCTCCTGCAGGTCCGTGGTATCGATGTCGTCATCGACAACCACCGTAAAGCGCCCCAAGTAAGCGTTGGCATGGCCTTGGGATGCGAGCAATCCGGCTTGCCGCGCATGACCCGGATAACGCTGGCGGATGCCGACGATCGTCAGCATCCGGGAAGCGCCGGCGGGGTGGCACCAAACAGCGCGGACGTCAGGCACCCCCGCCTTTTCCAATTCGTCCCAAAGAAGAGCTGAGCGGTAAAACGCAAAGAAAAAGCTGCTCTCGCTCGGTGGCTTGGTGGGAGGGTATCCGAACATGATGGGATCGTTGCGATAGAAAATCGACCGGATCTTGACCACCGGCTCCTCGCGAACCGCGCTGGCATAATAGCCGGTAAATTCGCCGAACGGCCCCTCATTCATCCGGATGTCGGGGCGACATTCGCCTTCAATGACGATTTCGGCGTGTGCGGGAATCGGCAGGCCGCTGAACTCCGTCTCGATGACGTCAATGGGTTTTCCTTTCCATCCTCCCACCCAATCGTACTCGCTCATGGCAAAGGGAAGCTCCGTGCACGAGCCGAGAAAAAGAAGAGGATCCTGGCCTAACGCGATCGCCACCTGCATCGGCTTTCCCCGGCTAAAGTACTTCTCCCGGTGTATCCTCCCATGCTTCCCCGGCGAGATGTAAAGACCCACAGTGTCTTCATTCTGGATCATGACCCGGTACGTTCCGAGATTCACCCAGCCCTCATCGGGATCACGAGTTATGGTCACACAGCCGGTTCCAATGTAGCGGCCGCCGTCCAGCTCGTGCCACTTGGGAGCGGGAAAATCAAAAATATTGACATCCTTTCCCGTCCGCACATTCTCCATCACCGGACCGCTGTCCACCTTAATGGGAGCCACGGGGTTGTGGGAGTGGAGCCTGTCGCGCATCGCCGCGACAAACTCCATCTTTTTCAGATCTGTCGGCATCCTGAGCGTCAACCCAAGCCGTCCGATCGACTTCATGACATTGCTCAGAATGCGCCTTCCGGAAGGATAGCCAACGATATCGTCGAAGAGAATTGCAGGGCTGTCCTCGGTATGGTGCGCGACGTCCGTTATTGCTCCGATCTCAAGGTCCCAATGGGTCCCCTGGAGAGTCCGAAGCTCTCCCATTGCCTCTACCTTTTGGATCCAATCCCTTAAGTCTTGGTACTCCATGCTAAAATCGCTCCGCTTTCTAATCCTCGAAAGTATTAATTACGCTCTTTGGTTCGACATGAAAGCCGCCGCCCGTTCGGAAAGCCCGCGCGTCCGACCTGCCTGCCGGCAGGCAGGTAACCAGCGGTGGGAATAACCACTGGCCCATTGCGCGGGCCCGGAGAGCGGGCGGCGGCTTTCATCGCCGTGGGTGATCCCATGTAATAAATGTCTCGACACAACGCGCTAAGTTTCGAGCGTGCTCGGGTGAAACATCTCTTCCGGCTCGACCTTCCGCGGGATCATACCGTGACGATGAGCGTATTCGAGCATTTTTTTCACTTCCGCGCGCGTCTTGCGAAAGCCCCATGGGTAGATGTCTGACCCTGCGGCTGCCCGCTCTTCTTCCCATAAAGCCCGGAACCACATCGATGTCATGTGGATTCTTTGCCACTCCAGGTGCCCATAGCACTGCTGCTTGGACTCTTGCCACGCGTTGAACATCGCCATGGCAACCCAAGGGTGCTTCTCCAGCACGGCCGTTTTGATCAGCAGCGTGTGCATGATCGGAAAGA
>JACQUW010000231.1 GCA_016210115.1 Deltaproteobacteria bacterium
GCAGAAAGCAGTTAGCAGCCAAAGAATGGGAGTGAGACGTATGAGCAGAAAAGTCTTTGTCTTTATCTGCCTGCTGCCTACTGTCTTTCTGCCTGCTGCTTTAACAGTGGCGCAGCAGCCGAAGAAAGTCCCACGGATAGGATTCCAAAGTGCTGCCTCCCCTTCCGCTAACGCGGCCCGCATTGAGGCATTCCGGCAGGGTCTGCGCGACCTCGGCTACGTGGAGGGGAAAAACATTGTCATTGAGTATCGATATGCGGAGGGAAAAATAGATCGCCTCCCCGACCTTGCGGCCGAATTAGTGCGTCTCAAGGTGGATGTCATCGTCACGGCTGCTCCGTCATCAACCCGCGCCGTCAAGAAAGCGACTTCTACGATTCCCATTGTCATGGCGTATGATACTGACCCTGTCGGGAATGGGTTCGTCGCCAGCCTTGCGCGGCCTGCAGGGAACATTACTGGACTGTCAACTCGTGCCCCGGAGATAAGCGGAAAGCAACTAGAGCTTTTGAGGGAACTCGCCCCCAAGCTCTCCCGCGTGGCCGTCCTAGGCAACGCCACGCAACCGGGCCACCCGCAAGCGTTAAGAGAGATCAACCTCGCCGCGGATGCGTTCGGGGTGCAGCTTCAATACCTAGAAGTACGACGACCTAAGGATACCGAGACTGCATTCCAAGCCGCAAGCCAGGAGCGCGCTGACGCAGTCCTCGTGCTGTCGACCCCCATCCTGTTCTCTCAGCGAAGACAGGTTGCAGACCTCGCGGTAAAGAGCCGGCTCCCGGCGATATACAACAGGCCAGAATTTGTGGAAGACGGGCTCGTGTTCTACGGCGTGAGCTATACTGACTTGTTCCGTCGCGCCGCGACGTACGTGGACAAGATCCTCAAGGGGAGAAAACCCGCCGATCTCCCGGTGGAGCAGCCGACGAAGTTCGAGCTTGTGATCAATTTAAAAGCGGCCAAGCAGATCGGGTTAACAATTCCGCCGAGCGTGCTTACGCGCGCGGACAAGGTAATCAAGTGACAGGCACGTCTAACTTTCCGCTTCAGACCGATCGCTGAAAAGCGCGCCGGCTGAGCGTTACGTTATGCCGCCCTATTCACCGTCGAGTAGGATCGCCTGTCATGACTATGACATCCTCCTCCGCAAGTTCGCACTCGCCGCGTATGTCACCTTCTCGTGTGCACGTTACAGGATCACGACAGCGGGCTCGAGGCGCCGGAGCCGAAGAAGCGGGGTCCGAGGACGGAGCTAAGCGACGAGCGAGGTTGTGCGATATGAAAGCGACGCCAAGATGCGAGCGCGGTACCGGCTGAAGCATCCGCGAGACCTCCGGGAGGTTCTTAGAGCGCTTTCGAACTTTGTAGACTCGGCCTCATCGGCCAAATGATTTGCGTAGTTGCGCAATTGCGCAACCACGCAGCAATTATCCGGGTGGAGCCTGCGGGCCGTTTCAGGAAGCTTTTCTGAGAATCGGCCCGGAGTGAGCGTCGGAAACGGCGGATACCGAGGAAGGCGGTTTGTAAGGACGACCGTATGGCTCTCACTTGGAGAATCCGGCGCCTTTGGTGCGTAGCCGGATTCGATAGACCGCGCTCCCGCCGGTGATATAGAGCGTCGAGCCGTCATCGCCCCAAGCGACATTGGAGATCGGCGTGCGGATCTCGATGCTGCCCAGGTGAGTGCCGTCGGGCGCGAAGATGCTGACGCCGCCGGGCCGGGCGCCGAAAAGATTTCCCTCCCTGTCGAGCTTAAAGCCGTCCGGACCGAAAAACGGCCGGTTTCTTCACTTCCTCGCGTCGGCGAAAACTCGTCCGTTTGCCACTGTCCCGTCTTCTTTGAGATCGTACACGAGCCATGCCGAGCGATTGTAATCAACGTCGCTCACGTACAACTTCTTTTCATCGGGCGAGAAGGCAATGCCGTTCGGCGCTTTGATGTCATTAATCAGCAACGTGAGCTTGCCGTCTTTCGCCAGGCGGTAGACGCCCTGGAATGGGAGCTCTTTTTCCGGATCGTCAAAAGCTTTCGCCAAACCGAACGGCGGATCAGTGAAATAGAGATCTCCGTTCGATTTGAACACGAGATCGTTGGGACTGTTGATGCGCTTGCCCCGGTAGCGCTCAGCCATCGCGGTAAAGCCGCCTCCGTGTTCCAGCCGGGCGATGCGACGGTCTCCGTGTTGCGCCAGAACCAGTCTTCCTGCGGGATCGAAGGTCAACCCATTCGAGCCCGGCTCCTTTCCCCAAAAAGGCGACGAGCCGGTGTAGCCGCTGGGCTTCAAAAAGAGGCTGACTCCCTTTCCTTGTTCCCACTTATAGACGGAGTTCTGAGGGATGTCCGAGAACAGGAGATAACGCTCTCTACGATTCCATAGAGGGCCTTCGACCCATTGAAATCCGTCGGCAATCTTTTCCAGAACGGAATCCGGCGACACCAACCGATCCAGCCCGGGGTCCAATCGAACAATCTCTGAAACGGGTTTGATGAAAGTTTTGGGTTGCTCCGCTTGAATCAAAAACGATGTGAGCAGCAAGAGGCTGACGGAAACAATCGGCATCCTAATCAGCCCAAAAAATAATCTTAACGCCATTGCGAAGCTCTCTGATCGTTCTTTTATCACTCGTGGATTGTGTGATCGTTTCCGGATTCCATCTCAGTCTGCAGATCTCACTTGGCGACGTGGGCGGCGCTCCTGTGGAGGGCGTTGGCGCCGGCGATGGCAAGTATCCTGCGACGCGCTGCGCGAGGCCGGTCGCCGCGACGGATTATTTCGCGCTCAGCATTAACGGTTTCTCAAAGACGGCTTCACCCAGGTTGGTTTCCGCGAAAGCGCACCACATCTGGACCTTGGCGACGTCGCGAACGTAGGCAGGCAGAGTAATTTTCCGGTTCATCTTGTCCCCTTTGATGGCAAGTCGCTGAAGCTCGTAGATGTTGCCTCTCGAATCCACCACACGCCAGTGCACGTCCGGAGCGTCGGGCATCTTGAAGTCCTCGGAAAGCGTCAGAACGTGCTGGTTGCCTTCCTCGTAATGAGTCACCCTTCCGGTGTTCGCTTTGATTCCTTTGAAAGGCATGCTCGTGTGCGCATCCCATGCCAAAGCCTGGGCTCCCAAGAAGAGGCCGGCGGAAAATGAGACCAGCCCGATTCGAATCGCGTCTGCGAATGGCCGTTTCGCTTCCCGTTTGTCTTGAGTGCTTTTGCTTGAGTTCATCGTGCGTTCCTCCTTCTTGTTTTTGGCCGTCAAGGCCTTTTTGTCACTTAGATGCCATCGGCATCACAAAGGGTGCATGGTCGAGCGCCGATGTTGATGGCCGGCGTAACTGCCGGCTCGCTCAAAGTTGCTCGGCGAAGCCGGCATAGGAACAAAGCCTTTCGCTTTTCCGATGGGTGATTGACCTTCAGCATATCAATGTTTCCTAGGAAACCGGCTTCAAGCCTTGAGATCCAGCGCCTCCTGGATTTCCCGGAAGCATGTAGAGGGGAAGAAGCAAGAGGTAGATCGCCAGGCTGATCTCCACGCTCCAAAAACAGATGAACGCGGTGAGCGTCGTCGCCACGGGAACTATGAGCATCCGGGATCTTACCGTCCTGCGATATTCGGAGCTGACAAAATCAGCCAGCATGCCCGGTTGTGAGTTTGCATAGCTCCATTGAAAGAACAGGATCCAACCGATAATGGCGAGATTGGTCCCGAAAAAGAACGGCGCAATGAACGCCTGCGGGAAGGCATTCAGAACGCTGGTCGAGAACGGAAGCAGGGAGACGAACATAAAAAAGAAGATGTTGAGCCAGAGGAGGATGCGGTCGGCCCGTCGGATAGCGTGATACATGATATGGTGACCGACCCAGAAGAATCCCAGGCTTACAAACGTTACCATGTAGCTTGCGAACTTCGGCCACAAAGCGATCAGCGCCGGCGCGACCTGGACGTTGGGCGCGTTGGGCGGAAGATTGGGGACGTGAATTTCCAGGATAAGAAGGGTCATGACGATGGCGAATACGCCGTCGCTGAGCGCTTCAATCCTGTTCTTACCGATTTCAAACGTTGTCGTGTTGAAGCTCATGAAAATAGCGCCAGGGTTTAAATGGAGCTGTGACCGACGGGGCAAGCCTGTAGTTCGCTAAGAGAGTAAGACGTCAAAACTGAAAAGTTAAAAGTGAATCGTAGAACAATGAAAGCCACACGTCTGCCGAGGAGCGTAAGGTGGAGGGCCGCGGACGTCCGATAAGCCCGGTTCGACTCATGGTAGCTGCCCACCTGTCTGCGTGCGGACACCTGCCCGCGCCCTGGCAGGCGGGCGCACAGGCAGGTCGGC
>JACQUW010000222.1 GCA_016210115.1 Deltaproteobacteria bacterium
CTCGAGAAGTGGCCAATTCGGTCGATGCCGCCCGATATATGAGTGGAGAATATTCTTGTCGCGTGTGCCTTGTGGTCGCCGCCGTAGTAGGGCGACAGGGCAGCATCCATTAGCTCGACTACGAACTCGCGGTCTTCCTCCCTCGCTTCACGAATCTGGATGTCCACTACCATAGTTGTTGGAACTCCCCCAACCCTCTCTGCCTAACGCGAAGGCTGAGCAGCCGAGGCCCGCGACCCTTGCGAACGGGTCCGAAGGTCCGTCTCAAGCCGGGTTAGGCTTCGTGGCTTTCGAGCGACGCGCTCGCTGCACCCCGTGGACGCTTACCCGTGATGTACCCAAGGCGTCGCGTTAGCTTCTCCTTCAGGTCGTGAAGATTCTCGTATTCAGGACAGTTGTAGCCAGCAAGGTCGAAGTGCAGACCTGTGCCCGCCTTTCGAACGAGAATCACGCGTCGGCCCAAAGCGTGTGCGTACCCGACCTCATAATAGACACTTGGGCGCTCGCCAGTAAGATCCGCGAACAAGAACTCCGCTGTTCCAATTTCATTAAGTATCCGTTGAGTGATCAGGTCCTCGTGTTCGATATCGTCTGCCCTGACTGCCCGGATATCGAATTGTGCGAACACCTCCTTCACAGCGTCGCTTACATCCTGGAGTTCGGGCCGCGATGCGTCCATCCACATCATGATGAACGCAGTGTTGGGCCGGTAGCGCGCCGCAGAGCTAGGTGCGATCGCAGTGCCCTCGGGGCCCGTGAGTACACGGGACGCGGCTACGAGCTCAAGAATGCCAAGGACCTTCTCCTTCCAGTCGGTAAAGATGCGCCCTGCATCCTCAGGAGCACACGCTTCATCGTCGGACTGGCCGGCTGGTTGAACGCCTAGAATTGTTCCTTCGTCATGGAGAACCTCGGTGGTCCAGGAACGGAAGCGGCGCAAGAGCAAGGCGGAGCGCATTGCTTTTGTTCCCGTCATGACGTCTCTCTGGTCAGCCTCTGAGACCAACGGGGCATTTCTTACGGTAACTGCGATCTGACCAGCCACGCTGACGAGGCGGTCAACCAACGCCCCAGCTTTATCCCGGAGAGGCTCGGGAAGTTGTGCCCAGAAATGATCGCGTTTAGCCGAGCCCCATCTAAGATCGTCGCGCGAGACCCCAGATAGTGCGGTTAGCGCCTCTTCGAAGTACCCATCTGAATCGGTCCCTAGTTGCTCAATCGAGGTCCGAAGTTCAGTCACGTCCAACGGCTCAGGCATCTACAGGTCCCTCACGAAGCCTAACGGGGTCGCGGGTGAGCCGTGGCCCGTAGGGCCATCGGTTCCATCCGCTGGTTCGGCCGCCGCAGGCGGCCGCAACCAGCGCGGCTCACCCGCGACCCCGTTCGCCAGACCGTCTGCGGTCGGGCGAACGTCTCGGGTGAGAGTCGCGGTCCGCCGCGTCCTTCTCAACCCGATGGTTAGCCTCTTCAATCGCCCTCGAAGTAGTCGCCGTCGACCCTGGGTAGGCGAAGGACTCGATAGTGCGTAACCCCGACACCGTGCTCGATCATCAACGAGGTGAGTCGCGGCCCGTCGATTAATACGATGTTGTCCGCCACCTGACTGGCGAAATCTCGAGCCTCACGTGTAAAGCTGGAGGTCGTGATGAAGACACCCTTTCGTGCACGGCGTCCCGCAAGGGCTCCATAAAACGCTTGCACTTCCGGTCGACCGACAGACCCTTGCCAGCGTTTTGCTTGGATGTAGACCCTCTCAAACCCGAGTCTGTCAAGCGAGATAACTCCGTCGATCCCTCCGTCTCCTGCGTGACCCACTCGCTCAAGGTCTTCTTCGCTCGCGCCGTAACCCAACGCATGCAGGAGTTCGAGGACAAGCTGCTCGAAGAAAGTGGGCGGTGCCGCGGAAATTTTGTCAAGGAGTTCTCGAGCAACCTGTTGATGGATCTCCTTGATAGCAGTCTCAATTCGTTCGTCCGGGGTTTGCTGAGCCGCAGACAGCAAGGACTGCGGCGTGGAATCATCGATTCCACCGGGAGTTGGTCCGGTGTTGCGGGATTGCTGGACAATTTGCCGCCCGATCTCCTCAGTGAATCCCTCCGGATGAAGCGCAAGAAGATCTCGGCCACGCTGAGTTATCCGCCACACACCCCGTGCGGGTGAATCCAGATACCCCGCACTCTTAAGCATGCTAAGGCCCCAACCGCTGCGGTATCTGTACCTGAGGTGGTGGGGCATATTCGGAAGCCGCTCGGTACGCTGAGCCTCCGAAAGCTGCAACAAGTCCGGCACAGCTTCATGGACCTGTTCTTGCACGTCGCCATCCGGTTTCGTCGCGAGGTGCCGAAGAATGGCATGGAAAAACGCCCATTGCGGCGGAAGCGGTGTAGAGTCCATATATTCCTTGTGCGTGGGAACTCAATCGGCCATGGCTAAACGGTCGAATGTTGCACAGGCTCAACGGTCATGCTCACGCGATAACGGTACAGCGACACACCCAAAGCTCTTTGTGTGGCGAGGACCAAATCATCCGGGATATCTCTCGCTACAATAATTCCTCGACTGTGTCCCTTCCCAAGGTTCTGGTCGATCCAACCCATGTAGTAGAGAAGCTGACCAATCGCTCTATTACGACCCTTTGAAAGCTTTAGTTCAATTACAACCGGCGTCCCGTTTCGATCGATCGCCAAGATATCGATGCGCCCCCCGTCGACTGGGAACTCGACTCCGTCCTGCTCGCCGTCGCGATAAAGCTTCAGACTTGGTTCAATGACGTGAAGATTCGCTGCCAGAAAATCGCGCAGATCGGCCTCTAGCGCAAATCGTTGTTCCTCCGAGCTGTCTTCTTCCACCTCAGAAACTTCGTCGTCGAGTTCGCTGCCAAGCACGGCTTCATTTCGAAGCTTCAGCTCAAGGAATTTTTTGTACCGACGTTCGCCGGCTTCAGTGTGGCGCCCCAACCAATGCTGCTGCACGAAACCGTCCATCAAACCTCGAGCCTCGAACAACTCGACGAGATATCCCTTCCGTACGACAGTAGGCTTCTGAAACATCGGATGCACGGGCAGCGACTGGATCTGTGCAACCTCACTCTGCAGGCCGTGAGCGATTCCGAAGTTGTACGCATCCGGCTACCCTGAAGCTTGGCGATTTCACATCGTTCATCCTCCCACGTGATGATTATGGCTAACGATTAGGATGAGCCGACGGGTGCTTTTCCCGGTCGGGCTCAAGCCGGATAGTTAGGCAAGCTCCTCAACTTCGGACTTGACACGACATACCAATACTTGCATATTAAACCGTGTCGGATAAGCCTCTGTTTTGGCTCGGATCTTCGCGGAACGATCTCAAAGCGTTTCCTTTGGACGCACGCCGCGTCGCGGGGTTTCAACTGCGACGCGTCCAGCAGGGGCTTGAACCGAACGACTGGAAGCCGATGCCTACTGTTGGACCTGGTGTTCGGGAGATTCGTATCCACACCGGACTCGAACATCGAGTCTTCTATGTTGCGAAGTTCACGGAGGGCGTCTACGTGCTTCATGCTTTTGAGAAGCGGACCAAGAAAACGCTGAAACGGGACCTGGAACTCGGTCGAGACCGGTTTCGTGCCCTGGTTATGAAGCGACGGACTGACAATTTCACACAGAGGTAGGTTCAAAATGAAACTCAAAGTAACTCGATCAAGCGGCAACGTTTTTCGGGATCTGGGTTTTCCTTCCGAAGAGGCCGAGCACCTGCTCGTCCGGTCGGACCTGATGATCAAGGTCCAGAAGCTAATCGCGTCTCGACGCCTCAAGCAGGCCGAGGTGGCCAAAATTCTCCGTGTAACACAGCCTCGGGTGAGTGACCTGCTTCGGGGCCGGATCGACCTCTTCAGCACTGACGCGCTCATCGACATGCTTGCTCGCCTGGGTTTCCGTGTGCGGCTCGTTCTCAAACCGTCCCGCCGCGGCCTCAAGGCTGCCTAACGCGATGCCGCTGAGCCGCTACCAAAGAAATAATGATCCATTACTAAACTTCGCTGCCGGCTCCAGCGGCGGGTTAGGCGGTGGCTGATTACGCTCTCAGACCACAATTGGCGCACCGCATGCCCTTGTCGTTGCCGAAAGTAGTGCGATAGCCGCCTTCTTGATCAACCCCGAAGAAAAATAACTGGTCACATCTGGGGCACACTGCGCAATTATAGCGCATGGTCATGACTCTAAGATACACGATGGGAACGCCGCACAACAAAAATAGCGCAGGGTGTACAAGCACGGCTACAAGAAAACAGAGCAAAACGCCCAACACAACAAAAACCCTGGCCAGCGTCAGTTGCCCGGGAAGACGGCGTAACCGCTCCAGATCCGTGAGAAACTCTGCTTTTGATGTTGAAACCTGATCCATGTCGGCCCTGCGATCCGTCTAACCATTGAGTAGACTGACCAGCATATCACGGTCCTCGGTTACCACCCGATTGCGCGGATTCTCTCTGCTTTCCAAGCACCTGTCATGGATGTTAAATATCGTCCGCCGTTGTAATAGGCCGACCGGATGGTCGGCCTTTTACCAATATGGCTGACCAGTATAATTCCATTATAGCCGACCGGCCTAATTCCGTTATGGCCGACCTGGAGGCAGGCTGACGGCCAATCCATCTGCCGGGCTTCGGACCCCGTCCCTCGGCGGTTCACGTATCGGATAGGTGTAAATATCGCGGCTAAGTTCCAATAAATACTTGTGTGGCCAGCCTCATTCACTTCGACGATAGATCAGCCGCCCGGGGTCGCGGGCGGAATCTTCATAGCAGCCTGGCGCGTTGATACCCGGGACCTCAGGGATCTACTCTTCTCGTAAGAGATCATCCGGATCGCAAAACTGGGCCGCGAAACTTCGCCGCTCCGCATCATCGAGCGCGCATAGATGGCCGTTTCGAATCACCGGGTGCTCTCTGCCGTTCCTGTCGGTTACGATCAATGTTGGAAAAAGAAGGTGGATGTGAAGCTGGCCGTTCTCGATGTTCTTTGTCAGTTGCGCCGGGAGCGATTCCTCAGCTGTTTCTCCTTACGGCTAATTGAAATCGATCCGGCGGCGAAATAGGATAAGAGCTTGAGTGCCCGATATGGAAATCCGCATGGACCCACACACTCTGCAGCGGGCGGAAGAACGCGGCACAAATGAGACGGAAATCAGGGATGTAATCAACACGGGAATTGAGATTCCAGCCAAGTATGGTCGGGGCGGGAAGGCAAAGATCTATGTATTTCAGCAGGCACGGCTCGGTCAATATTATGAACAGAAGCCAGTGGAGGTGTTTTATACGTTACAGAGTGATGTTATAGTGACTGTGACTGTTTATGTTTTCTACGGCAGGTGGGAGGGCGAACATGGAAATCCTCTATAACGCGAAAACAGACCTGCTTTATATCCGACTCGACGAGCGAAAGCAGGAGGTGATTAACAGACGTCCCTCCGACGATATCGTTCTTGATATCGGAGAGGGGGATAGGATCGTCGGGATCGAAATAATGGAGGCCTCCAAGCACCTGAACCTGGAAAGCATTCTGCCTGTCAGGTACCAAGTTTCTCCGTAGAGGGTCATTACGAGGGTCAGGTCTTGTATTTTAACAATGACAATTTGCTGTCTTCGCCTCTCATTCGGGTGCTGTGCAGCTACGGGCCATCGAGCCAGCGTCAAAGTTCTTAAGATCTCTTCCTGAAAGCATCATAAGCAAGCCGCCAAACCAATATGCTACCGGCATCATCCCCTTGACAGGAAAGAGTCCCCCTTTGTAATACTGTAATACAGTAATGAAGAAATACGATTAGCCGTCAGTGAGAAGACCCCATGGGAGCTACTGTTAAAGTCCGGGAAAAGTTTCAGGTCACGATCCCCGAAGAGGTCCGGGCCAAGATCCCCTTGAATGTGGGGGAACGCGTCGAGGTCGAAGCCCGCGAGGGCGAGATCGTGATCCGTCCGATCATAGAGGTGCCTAGGGGCCAGGCATGGTTCTGGAGCAGAGAGTGGCAGGAGCGGATTGCCCGGTCCAGAAAGGACATCGAGAAGGGAAAGGTCAAAGTATTTAAGTCCGTGAAAGAGGCCCGAAAGCATTTTGACGATTAATATCGTCATCCCCGACTCTGTGCTGAAGGCGCTCAATGCCCTTCCCAAAGAGATCAGGCTCAAATTCTGGGAGCAATTGGAAAGACTCCTCGCGAATCCCAGCCACCAAAGTCTCAGAAACGAGAAACACAAAGGTACGGATCAGTGGGCCTTGTCGATCACCATGAACTACCGGGCGACCTACTTTCGTGACAAGTCGACCGTTATCATTAACGCTGTCGGAACCCACAAGGACGTTTTAGGCAGTTAACGCGCGTGCGGAATTTTTCTCTCGTGAGTCAGCCTGCGGTCCCCCATACCTGGCGCGCGGTTTCCACGACGATCTCCAACTTTCTTTTTTGGTCATCTTCGCTGATTAGATTGCCGGCCGCATCCGAGGCAAACCCGCACTGCGGGCTGAGCGCCAGCTGATCCAGGGGGATGTACTTGGCAGCCTCATCGATGCGCCGCTTGAGATCGTCGATTTTTTCCAATTCAGGCACTTTCGTACTGATCAGCCCCAACACGACGAGCTTGTCTTTCGGCACAAAGCGCAGCGGCGCGAAGCCGCCGGCGCGCGGGCTGTCGTATTCGAGCAAGAGCCGGTCGTGGCGCAGCCCCGCAAAGAGCATCTCCGCGATGGCGTCGTAACTTCCTTCACGATGCCACATGCTGCGCTGGTTCCCACGGCAAAGATGAATGCCAAAGGTCGTATCGTCGAACAGCCGCAGGATCTCGTTATCCGCGTGGATCGACCGGGCCATATTTTTCATCGGGTCTTCGCCGCGTTTTCTCATTTCGTCGAGGGAGGCGGCATCGACGTAAGCCGTATAGCTTGGCGCGTCGATCTGCACGTAACGGCAGCCGGCGTCGATCAGGCTGCGAACGATTTGCCGTTCGATTCTCACTACGTCGGCGATAAAATCATCGACGCTCCAGTAGACGGAGGTCGAGTTCTGATAATCGAAACGCTGGACGATGCGGTCCGGCCCGATCAGGCTTACTTTGGCGGGTCTGCCCGTTACTTGACTGACAAAGCGGAACTCCTCTAAGGGTAGATTGCGCACCAGACGAAGCTTCTGTGAGACCGGCTCGCGCCGCAAAATCGCCGCGCCTCCCTCCAGGGTAGAAGGATCCCGGTGCAACGGCTTGCCCTCGCGGGACAGCTTTTCGATAAAAGAAAGTTCGGAGCGACGGGGGTCGAAGCCGCTCACCGACGCGGCAAAACTATCTTGGAAATTCAGGCGGCGGAACTCGCCGTCTGTGAGAACGTCGAGGCCGGCTTTTTCCTGCAAGCACACCGCCGCGCGGATCGCGTCGTCCTGGATTTGGCGCAGTTCCTCGGCGGATATCTTTCCTTGCTCGTGTTGAACGTAGGCGTTCTTGAGATGCTTGGGGCGAAGCAGGCTTCCGACGACATCGGTTCTGATTTTTGACAAAGGCTTCATCGTAAGACCGTTCTCATTCCGGCCAAGGACGCAGCATTCTTCCGGTCTCACATGCCTGTTGGCGGGGCGCCAAAATCCGGGAAAAAAAATCTCTATCCTGCTCCGCCGCGACTTTTGCTCTTGCTTATACTGAAGCGCTGGTGCGATTACAAGCCAACTATGGACTCCGCCGCTCATTGGCTGCTGCGGCCGAGGCTGCGCCCCAGCTTCAGAGAACTGATTTCCAGCGGCTTGCCCGGCCTTCGTTCCTGGATTATAAGATCCCTTCGAGCCATGAGGTCCATGAAACCGTACCATAGCCGCCGAGGTTCTTCTGCCTGAGGGGCCATTCGGCGCAAACGGGGCGGGATAGCTTGCTGGCCTCGGCGTCGCGCCGGCTGTGGCCAGTGCGATTTTTGATGCGATTCGGGTCAGAACAAAGAAGCTTCCGTTGGAACCCGAAACGGTGCTTGATGCGATTGAGCAAAAGGCGCCGGGCTCAGTCTCGTGATCCTGTCCGGGAGGTCGATTGGAAAACAGAAGAAAAGGTCTGTCTGGTCGCTGGTGGACCTCGTCAAAGGAATTACGATAACCCAGCAGTTGCTACGTTCGTTACCTTTTTGGAGGTGAAAACGATGCGCAGATGGCTGATCCCGGTTCTTGGTTTGGCGTTTTTCCTGGTAGCCAGTCTTGCAACCGAACAGGCGCAGGGGCAGACAGTTCACAAATTGGGCTACAGTGGATCCGGCATTGGAGCCGATGATTTGATCCAGGTGATGCTCAAAGAAAAGCTTTGGCAGAAACATGGATTCGATATAACGCCGGTCTACTTCAACAGCGGCAGTCTCTTAGGGCAGGCGCTTCTCGCCGGCGAAATCCAAAGCTCCGAGTCCGACGTGCCTACCATGCTGAACTTGGCGGTCTCCGGAGCTTTAGACATCAAGTTGATTGCCGTCACCTTCAATCGTCTGGAGCATAGCTTTCTTGTCAATAAGGCGATAAAGACGCCGGAAGATCTCAAAGGGAAAAAAATCGCAATAAGCCGTTTCGGTTCGGCCTCCGATGTCACAACGCGGCTTGTATTGCGTTTCTGGAAGCTTAATCCCGAAAAAGACCTGGCTATCCTGCAGTCAGGCAACACGCCAACCCGCCTGGCTAGCCTGGCCGCAGGTCATGTCGATGGAGCCCTTATCAATCCGGCGTATGTGCACAGAGTCCTCGCAAGCGGCTGTTGCCGGGTTCTGGCAGATCTCTCGGATTTGCCCATGGATTATGCCCGGACCGGCCAAGTTGTACCCGCCGGTCTCTTAAGAACGCACCGGCAGACTCTCAAACGGTATCTTGAGGCGATCATCGAGGGTATTCACGCGTACAAGACAAAACCGCGGGTCGTTCTGCAGGTGTATGCGGAGCAGGGATTGAAAGATCCAGAGGCGGCGAAGCAGATTTACGAGAGAATATCGAGAAGCCTGAGAGAGTATCCGGTGCCAGAGCCACAGGGGGTTCAGGCGGTTTTGGACTCGCTTTCGCATCCAAAAGCCCGCGGGGCCAAAGCAGCAGACTTCTTTGACTCAAGTCTTCTTGAAGAAATCAAAGCCAGTGGTTTTATCGACCGGGTTTATGGGAGAAAGTAAATCGGCCTTCGGAAGAGACTCCTCCGGGGTTGCCGAAAGTTACAGGGTTTTTAAGCCGTCAGTGGGTTGGTTCTCACATCATAAAGAGGAGACCGGTCGATGATGAATCGGTGGGAAGCCGTCGAGATTTTTAACAGGTTTCGCCAGGACGCAATCGTCGTTCACGGAACAGGCGGGATGGGAATCGAGATCAACACCAAATCTCCTAGCGATCTCAACCTATATGCGCCCATGCCTTACCCTACGCCGGTTGGACTTGGATTGGCTCTCGCTCTGCCCAAACAGAGAGTGGTGGTGACGGAAGGCGATGGGTCGGCGCTGTCGGGCATATCCGGCCTCGCCACGGTGGCAAATATGTCCCCTAAAAACCTGCTCCATATTATCTGGGATAACGGCGCGTGGCTTTCTCCAGGCACGATGGGGACGAGACGCCACTATGGTCCTTTGCCCACGGCTACGGGCGGCCGCGCGGATTTGGAGGGTTTTGCCAGAGCGGCAGGCTTTGAACTCGGGGCCACCGTCGAAAACCTGCAAGAGTTTGAAGTCGCGGTGCGCGCAGCGTTTGCGCAGGAGGGTCCGAACTATATTGTCGCTAAAATCAATAAGACGCCAATGCCTGATCTCCCGGCGAAGCCCGTCGGGACCGTGGAGCAGGCCATAAACTTTCGCCGTGGATTGATCGAGCGCGGCTGGATCAGTTCCGGACACGCCGGCGTTTCCAAGGGCAAATGGCTGGCGCCGGATGAACGCTCGGCGCCCATTGTGTTTCCGGAAATTCATTCAGAAACCGAAACCGGGCCCCGCCCCTCTCTGGAAAAAGCGCGTGTGATCTACTCCAGCCTGAGAGAGGCCGGCATTGACTTTGTGGTTTACCTCCCTGACAGCGCTAATTACTTTGTTCAGCGTATGGCCGCGGAAGATCCTCAAGTCACCAGCGTTTCCGTAACGCGCGAAGACGAGGGATTGGCGATCGCAATGGGCGCGTTCATGGGCGGGCGAAATCCGGTGTTGATCATAGAAGCCTCCGGTCTGGGGCTATGCACGCTGGCTTTTTCAACGCTCGGCCATGAGCAGCGTATGGCCACGCTGATCCTCTACGGGCACAACTTTGCTCTGGGAGAAGTTCGAGATGTCCATGCATGCACCCGCTGGGTCGCGGGTCCCGTTCTTGACGCTTTACGAATTCCAAACTTGACTCTGATGGATATCAAGGATGCTCCTCTGATCATAAAGCAAGCATGGCGAACCGTCAGGGGGCAGATGTGTCCGGTGGCGGTTTCCTTGCCGCTGCATGTGCTCTGGGATGAATAGGGAACCGCGCGCGTCGATGAGCGTGCAAGTGAAAAAGTTGGGAGGTGACGGATGACTCGCGTCATTGGAAGGCCGACGCCGAGAGTCGAAGGCCTGGAGAAGGTCACGGGCACGGCGAAATATGCGGTCGATGTGACGCTACCGGGCATGCTATGGGGCAAGGTTGCAAGGAGTCCCGTTCCGTATGCGCGCATAAAAAGGGTCGATATAAGCCAGGCTCTGAAAGTTCCCGGCGTCAAAACGGTGATTACGGGAAAAGATGTGGCGGGGATGAGAATAGGACGCCGGATCTACGACATGCCGCTTTTGGCAGACGACATTGTGAGGTTTATCGGAGAAAAGGTGGCGGCGGTTGCCGCAGAGAGCGAGGAGGCCGCCGAGCAGGCAGTTGATCGCATTGAAGTTGAATACGAGGAGCTGGAGCCGTTGCTTGACCCGCTCACTGCGCTGCAACCGTCGGCGCCGCTGCTGCACCCCGCCGTGACATCGTATCGGGGATTGCCCGAAAAGATCGCGACCCCGAGCAATCTGTTTATTCACATGACCTGGGGCAAGGGGGATCTTGAGGAAGGTTTTCGGCAGTCTGATGTCGTTGTCCAGAACCGCTTTGAGACTCAGGTCGTCCACCAGGCCTATCTGGAGCCTCATGCCTGCGTCGTCCGCACTGATCCGTCCGGAGGGGCGGAGATCTGGTCGTGCAGCAAGACTCCGTTTGCGGTGCGCGAGCAACTGGCGAACAGTTTGATCCTTCCCAAGGAAAAGCTACTCTTTCACCCGATTCACATCGGCGGAGATTTCGGCGGCAAGGGCGGCTTCATGGACGTTCCGGTTTGTTATCTTCTGTCTCAGAAAAGCGCCCGCCCGGTTAAGATTGTAATGGAGTACGGCGAAGAACTGGCGGCGGGAAACCCCAGGCACGCATCGATCATCAACGTCAAAACGGGAGTCAAAAGGGACGGGGAAATTCTTGCTCATCACATGGAGTTTGTTTTTGACAGCGGGGCCTACGGGGCGATGAAGCCTGTGGGCTACCTGACCGGCGCGGAGACCAGCGCCGGGCCGTACCGGATTGCCAACTGCCTTATCGAAGAAAAGCTCGTCTATACGAACAAGGTGCCTTGCGGCCACATGCGGGCTCCGGGAGATCAGCAGGGCTGTTTCGCTACCGAAAGCCAACTCGATATCGTGGCGAGAAAACTGCGAATGGATCCGGCGGATTTCAAAAGGAAGAATCTGCTCCGCAATGGAGACAAGTCGCCCGTAGGCCACGCGGTCGAACACATACAGGCGCTCGAGGCTTTGGATAAGGCCCTTGCATTATCCGGGTACAAGAAACCGAAGGCAAAAAATATCGGGCGGGGATTGGCTTTTTGCGAGTGGAGCTCAAGGGGCGGAGAAGGTACCGTGTTCGTGAAAATCGACGCCCGCGGGAAAGTTACGGTCTCGTCACCCGTAGTGGAGCAGGGAGCAGGTGTTTTCACCGTGATCTGCGAGGTGGTGGGAGAAGAGCTTGGGATTCCTGCGGCGCTCATAGAGTTGGAGCGTCTCGACAGCAGTTCAGTGGAAAACGATACGGGCGTTGGCGGAAGCCGCGCGACCCAGGTCTACGGCAATGCCGCTTATAAAGCAGGAGTCCGGGCGAGAGAAGAGCTCGTCAAGATCGCCGCGAAGCATTTCGGAGTTGAGCCCCGGGAGCTGAGTCTGGCAAACGGTTTTGTCGTCCACCGCCGAACCAGGCGCCGCATGAGTTTTGCGGAGGCGGCCAAACTCAATCAATCCGGGATCGAGGTGAAGGGCTACCACCAGCAGGCCGGAAATCCGCGCGACAACTCCATCGCCGCCCAGGTCGCCGAGGTTTACGTCGATTCCGAGACCGGAAAGGTTGAGCTGAGGAAATTCGTTTCTGCTCAGACCACGGGCAGGGTGATCAATCCTCTTATGCATCAAGGCCAGATCGACGGCGGAATAGTCTGTGGAATAGGATACGCGCTAACGGAGCATCTCATGTTCGAAGATGGCAAGGTTGCGACCGGAAATTTGGGTGAGTACAAGATCCCAACCATTCGGGACGTTCCACCGCTAAAAACCGTCGTTCTCGAAACCGTTGCGCGCGGTCCGGGACCGTACAACAGCCTTAGCGTCGGCGAAGCCACCAATCTGCCGGTGGCCGCTGCCATTGCGAACGCGATCGACGATGCGATAGGAGTAAGGATCAAGGATCTTCCGATCACTGCGGCGAAACTGTACGCGGCCCTCAATCGAAACGGCGCGGGAGGTGATCGTCCGCGGGCGCGGGACGTTCTGAGGGATGAGTTATCATGAAAAGGTACGCGGAAGGGATTTTGCTCGCGCTTGGTCATTGCGCGAGCATTGCGCGAGGGTCAGGTCTTGTATTTTAACAATAACAATCTCTGTCTTCGCGTCCTCATTTTGCTAGCCATTTGCTAGCCAGAGGACGCTGTTTCCTAGCTGGAATAAGTCAACTATTGAGGATGACCAGACAATTATTTATTGGAACTCAGCCGCGATATTTACGCCAATCCGGTACGTGCCGGCACTCATTCACTTCGACGATAGATCGACCGCCCGGGGTCGCGGGCGTAGTCTTCATAGGAGCCCGGCGCGTTGATCCCAGGGACCTCCGGGATCCAGTCTTCTCGCAAAAGATCATCGGGATCGCCGAACTGCTCCGCGAAACTTCGCACTTCCGGGTCATCGAGGGCGCATAGGCGGCCGTTTCGAATGACCGTGTACTCTCTACCGTTCCTGTCGCTCACGGTCAACGTCGGAAAAAGAAGATGGATGTGAAGGTGGCCGTAAAGGAGCCCACGCTCACCTGCCCATCTCTCCTCCCTAGAGCGCCAGAAAGTGCCGAACCCCATGTGAATTACCCCGGACCTACGTCGCTCCCATTCAAACCCGCCGGAGGAATGCAAGTCGATACGGCTTGGACGGGAGATCTTTGGATTGGTGCCTATGGCAGCCTCCCAGAAATAAAACAAACCGGGTCGAGGAAAGCACGGGTATTGGATGTTTTTGCTCTCTTGGAGCAAATCGCGCCACGCAGCGCCATAATTGCCGCCGCCGATGATCTTCACGACCTGGCCCGCTTCGATTTCCACCTTGACCTGTGGAAAGGCGCGTGAGAAGTGACTCGTGGTGCCGGCTACCACCCCCGAAGCGTCTCCATTCGGGATCACCGGAGGTTCGGGATGAGCAAACAAATGGCCATAAATTGGATTCGCAGAAAAAGCATGAAGGCCGGCATTGTAGTATTCGTCCCAGTAGGTCCACGAGATATCGGTTCCTTCCGCGTCCGTCAAATGCGCCTTACCGCCGCGTGCCTTTTCCCAGATCGGCTCCCAGGTCTTCCGGTTAATTAGGAGATGGAGGTCCCGAGGATACGTCGTGGCTTGCTGGCGTAGATGTTCCGCCCTGAGCCAGGGTATTTGCTCGTAACGAAATTCGGTCCGCGGTATGGGTCCGCCTTTTCCATGAATCAAAAGATCATAACCACGCCGGGCCGCGAAATCCTCGACAAAGGGTATTCCTTCCCAGCGCCGCGGGTTCTTTTCCCAAGGCTCGCGCCGCATGGCCACCCGTACCTCATCGAGAAAGTCAAATTCTCGATCGGCCTGCCCCAGGTCGACTCTCAGGATGTCAACCCGAGATCCCTTCTCCCTAAGCGCCCGGGCAATAACTTCGGGCACTTCCGGCTCGTATTCCCGATCGACAGCAATCAGTATTTTATTGCCTGGCGCAGTCTTTCCATAACCGACGAAGCCGACGTGACAATTTCGCACTTCGGCCCACCCGGAGAGCGTCCGACCGATCGGCAGGAGCTCTTCCAGCTCAACGCTGTGAAGCTTGCTCCCGCTCGCCAATTTCGCCTCTTCGGATGGCCCGATCTTAATCCCGACCTCATCGCCCACGTTACACATGCTGCTTCCTTTCTTAGCGCGTTGATCTGTTTTGGTTCCAAACGGTTGAGCCCTTAGGTATTCAAAGAATAGCGCAGTGTCAAGGCGTCATCTATCCCGGTGCAAGATATTGGAACGCCAGCATGTGGGAAGCGGTGGTTCACCGGAATCAAAAACCTTTCAGGACCGCAACCTTAACGGAAGATTTGATCGCGCCCTTGACAAGGTTCATTTGCATAATGTATTGCATGCAAGTATGCGGGAGCGGGTGGTTTGCCGGAAATGAAATCGAAAAGCAAAGACCTGACCGGGCAGGCGTGTCGGCTCATCAAGGAGATGATTCTTTGCTATGAGCTCCGGCCCGAGCAGAAGCTCGAACACCAGGCTTTGGCGGACCGTCTTGAGATGAGCCGCACCCCGGTGAGGGAGGCGTTGGGCAGGCTCACCGAAGAAGGCTTTGTCACCCGGGTACCGCACAAGGGATACTTCGTGCCCGAGATCACGGAGGCCGAGGCGGAGGAACTCTTCGAGCTAAGAGAATGCCTGGAGATTTACAGCGTTGAAAGGGCGATCAAAAACTGTACCGAAGCCGACCTCACGGAGCTGCGGACTATCCTGGGCTCGTACAAAGAGGCGATTTCGCAGGGCGTCTCGCGCCAGATGTTTCTGGTAGACGAGAATTTTCATTATAAGATCGCCGAGATCGGAGGGGGCAGCCTGCTCAAACGGTTGCTCACGACGATTTTTGAAAAGATCATCATGAAGCGAACCATGGAAGGGATCTCTCCGCTGAGCGGGTTGGAGTCGTACCGGCGCCACCTGAGGATCTTCAAAGCGATCGAAAGCCGTGATATCAGGGAGGCCCGGACGCAAACTCGGGCGCACGTTCAAGCGGGAAAGAAGGCGGTTCTAGAACAAATCCGGCAACGCAAGGACCTCATGTTGCAGAATGCTTATGCGGGAAGTGATCGCTTTGCGGGGCGACGTTGAAATGCCTGTGTTAAGGTTTCGCTGCTTAGTGACAGCAATAAATGTGTTGACATAAATCACCCTCCCCTTAATCCTCACCCGCCTGCCTGTGCGTTGCACGCAGACAGGTCGAGGGAGGGGAGACTTCCTAAATTCCCTCTCCCCTTGCGGGAAAGGGCGAGGGTGGGGGGGTATGTAATTAAACGGCCGATTTGGACCATGTTAAGGCACGCTTTACGTCGCGCTCTCACCGCTCTCATTCTGCTTCTCCTATTGCCTTTGCACGTTCCGGCGCAGGAGAGAATCATCGCCAGCTATACCGGCACCGGAGGATTTCAGGGAGCCATATGGGCGGCTCAAGACCTGGGTTACCTTGAGAAGCACGGTTTCAAAGCAGAGCTTGTTATGATCCCGGGCGGATCGCGCAGCGCGCAGGCTTTGCTCTCGGGCAGCACGCAATTCGAACAGGGCGGCGCGCCTACTATTTCGGCGATATTGGGGGGAGCGGAACTTGTCATGGTGGCCGGGGCTGTAAACAAATTTCCTTTCAGCATCGTCACCCACAAGGATATCCGCAAACCTTCGGATCTGGTGGGCAAAAAAATCGGGGTTGTGAATTTTGGCGGCATGAATGAGCTCGCCGTGATTCTCGCTTTAAAAGAATGGAACATCCCGCGTCAGGCCGTCACAGTTATGCCCGCTGGACCTGCGGCTGTTCGGCTGGTTGGATTGGTCAACAAAGCCATCGACGCGACGATGCTGGCGCCTCCCGAAACGATCAAAGCCGCGGAAATGGGGTTAAACATCCTCGCGGACTTCAGTGATATGGAGGCTGCTTACCCCGTGTCCGTCATCAGTGTGCGGCGCGCCTTTCTAAAGGGGAACAGGGAGACCGTCAAGCGATTTATTCGCGCCTACAGCGAGGGCATTTACGAACTGAAGACGAACAGAGAGAAGGGGCTAAGAGTGTATGCGAGCCGATTGAGACAGCAGGAGCCGAAAATCGTCCAAGAAACTTATAGCTTCTTTGCGCCAAAATTTTCGTTTCCGCCGCGCCTCGATCCTGAGGGGTTGCGCAACGCGCTCCGCTTTATCGCCGAGCGGACTCCGGGAGCGGCGGCCGAGGGCAATGTGGAACGAATCTATGACCCAAGCATAGTCAACGAGCTCGAAAAAGAGGGTTTTTTCTCCAAAGTTGCGCGGAGTTCTGGAAGATGACCATCGATCGTTGATACGAGCAGTACAATCCCGGCACGATAGCGATGGTTGATGCTTCAAGGATGCCAAATGGTTCCGAGAGAGGTCCAGCACCCTGCCCTTAATCCCCTCCGTCAAGGGAGGGGATTTCTTCGGTTCCCTCTCCCCTTGCGGGAGAGGGCCAGGGTGAGTTGTAAACTATTCATAACCGTCACTATATGTAAGAGTTGCCGATGCTGAACATTGAAGAGCTCTATGAATTGGCGAAGAGGAGGCGAAGCGTCCGGGGATACGATTTTAATGAAGGGAAAAGTATTCCAGAAGAATACATCCAGAAAATTCTGGAAATAGCTCACTGGGCGCCGTCGGCCGGCAACGGGCAACCCTGGCAGTTTATTGTGATCAAAGACCAGGCCATGCGGGAAAAAATCGTCGAACTTTTTCTGAAACAGTTGGAGCCCAAGAGAGAAATGGAGGCCGCTCTTCGCGGTGAGCGGAATATCAATAGCCCGGGCTTTAAGAATGCTCCTGTTTTTATCCTGGTCATCGGAGATCCGCGCGTCAACGAAGCCTATCCAGTTCGCACCAGAGAGGAAAAAGGATTCCAGCACTTCATTACAGGATTAGCCAACGCGACCATGCTGATCCATCTCGCAGTGGCAAGTTTGGGGATGGGTTCTCAATACGTCAGTGACGCGAGTTCGCCCTATATGGCGACCATGTTGAAGGCCTATCTGGGTATACCGGACCACTTCAAGGTTTACGAGCTGATTCCCATTGGATATTTGAAGAGCCCTGTTCCACCGCCTCCGCGCCTGGCGCTCGAGGAACTGGTTCACTACGAGAGCTTTGACCCGGCAAAGTCAAGGAGTAACGAGCAGATGAAAGAATTTATTTTTTCGATCACTCGCCGCGGTGCCTACGGAAAGCGAGATAGGAACAAAAAGGAGGAGTGATGCGTCACTACAACTACCCGCGCGTTTATCCCGCTCTTAGCCCGGAAAACGCCGAAAAACTCAAGAACTCGAAAGTCCTCGTAATCGACAGGCACGTTGCCGAAGAGGTGTTGGATCCCGACGAATGCTTGCGGCTCTTGGAGGAAGCCTACAAGGAAGAAGGAGTCGGCTCGGCCGTGAACCGGACCAAGGCGGAGATTCTGGTTCCGACAAAGGACCCCGACACCTGGTATCGCTATTGCACCATGGAGGGCGGAATTCGCGGGATGGGAGTGGCGGCGATCCGGATCAAGTCGGATGTGGTGCACTATTATTCGCCGTTCGGTCGAGCGCGCACCGACTGGTTTTGCGCC
>JACQUW010000226.1 GCA_016210115.1 Deltaproteobacteria bacterium
AATCAGCCTTGACAGCTCTACCTATGAGAACCTTTGCACGGGAGCCAGATAAGGAGCCGGAGTGATCAGAAGCAATGCTGAAAGGAAAAAAAGAATGAAACCGGCAATATAAGCTTGAGAAACCCCACGAGAATCCGGAGACCACAGGGCCTGCCGTGTGTTTTCCAGGGGAGAGACCCTCATGGCTTGCCACGCCGGATGGACGCCAGCCACAAGGGAAACCCCAAGACCGCAGGCCAGCGCAATCCAAAGTTCCTTCGCCGTTAGCTGAGTTTCTGCCATATCGATCGGCAAGAAGAGGTAACTCACGCTCTCCCCGACGGACAGGAGAGCCCCTTGGGCTAACAGGAAACCCAGGAGAAACCCTGCCAGAGAGCCGAAAAATCCAAGAAGGACGGCCTCTAACACGAACAGGATCAGAACATGCCGGCGCAGCAGTCCAAGGCATCGGAGGCTGCCGATTTCCTTCTTTCTCTGCACAACCGACACCGAAACTGTGTTGTAGATGAGGAAAAAACCGACAAAGAGCGCCACCAGGCTCACAAAGAACAGACCGACTCGATAGGAGGTGAGCAGCGACTCGATCTGCTCTCCCCTTTTTCGCGGTCGGTCAACTTGAGCCGATCCTTGAAGTCTCGCCTGGAGCCTCTTCTGAACGGCTTCGATCGTCTCCCCGTCCTCGACGGTCAAATCCACGACGTCGATTTTTCCTTCCTTTCCTGAGGCGAACTGCGCCACGGGCAGATCCATCAGCGCGAAGCTTCCGCCAAACACCTTCGCGGCGCCTTGTTCTTTCAGCAGGGCCCGCACCGTAAATGTCTGAAGGCCGCGGCTCGTAGCCAGAGTGATGCGAGAGCCGGCGCGCAACTCGAGCCGGTTGGCGAAGGTTTCGGTCACGGCTATGGAATCCTGCCGGGCGATGAAATCGAGCGCCCCTTCAAGCCCCAGGGGCGGGCCCGAGAAATCGTGTTCACGAATCGAGGAATCGCCGAGAAAGTCCACCCCGTACACGTAGAGTCTCTCCCCCTTGGATCCGACGACCGGGAAAAAACTCTCGACAGCGGGGGAAGCGTCTTTGACGCCTTCGGTGTCTCGGACAACCATAAAAACGTTCTCTTCAAATCCGCTCTCGCCATTGGTCACCTGAAGCATGGCCTTTCCGGCAACTCTATCAATGGTCTGCTGAAAAGAGCTCATGAGCGTGCGATTGACGACGGCGATGGCAACGATGACGGCAACGCCGAGCACGATCCCGAAAAAGGTCAGAAACGTGCGCAGCCGATGGCGCCGGAAATGGCGCCAGGTCACCCAGCCAAGCAGTGAAAGCACTAGACTCGCTCCTCTTTCACAACCACGCCATCTCTGAGGTGAATGATCCGGTCGGCGAATCTTGCGGCGTCTCGATTGTGGGTCACCATGACCACGGTGCAACCTTCTTCCCGGTTGATGTGGCGCATAAGTTCCAGGATCGTCTCTCCGGTTCTGGTATCGAGGTTGCCGGTGGGCTCATCGGCCAGAAGAATAGGGGGATTGAAAACCAAAGCGCGAGCGATGGCGAGCCTCTGGATCTCGCCGCCGGAGAGTTCCTCCGGAAGATGATTCCGACGAGCCTCCAGTCCGACCCTGCTTAACAGCGTCTGAGCGCGATCGAAGGCCTGCGACCCGGCTTGACCATCCAACCGGAGCGGAAGCATCACATTCTCCAAAGCCGTGAGAGTGGGAAGGAGATTGAAAAACTGGAAGACAAAGCCGATTTTTCGCCGTCTCAGCAGCGTCACCGCGTCGTCGCTCATCTGGGAAATGACGCGACCGTTTAACAAGACCTCTCCCCGGGTAGGCCAGTCCAGACCCCCGATAACGTGGAGCAAGGTGCTCTTGCCTGAGCCGCTCGGGCCCATGATCGCCACGAATTCACCCTTGAGGATATCCAGAGAGATGCCGGAGAGGGCGGCAATCTCGCTGTTACCGGTTCGATAGATTTTTTTGACGTTGATCAGACGAATCACGGCGGGCTGCACGAAACCTGCGTTTGTCAATCCGAAAGGCTAGGAGATGAGAGAAAGAACCGGCACGATGATTTCGGGCGCCTGCTCCTTTTTTCTGTAGGCCGATTCGATTTCCCGGAGATTCGCTTTGACGTCTAGAACAAAAGAGTCCAATTCGAGACCCAGGTAAGCGGGGCGGTAGGGTTCAATTTTATCGAGACCGGCATGCAGCAGCTTGATGGCCCCGATCAGGACCCCTTGCTCCCATTTAAAATAACCTGCGGCAATCTGAATAATTCCTTGATAGAATAGTTTCTCGGCGCCGTTTTCCTCCAGCCAAAGCTCCTCCAGGGTCTCATGAGATTCGAAAAAGAGTCTCTGATTGAACTCGTCGATGGCTTTGTAAAATCGTGGATCCTGTTCATTTTGTGCCATGGAATGACGTGTAGCCGGTCTCTCTCTTTTAATTTATAACGGATGTTCAGGAGCAATGACAGGGATCGAAAGAAAAAAAGGGCGCCAGATCAAAATCGAGGCTCTCGCCTATGGTCCCCATGGTGTCGGGCGGAGCGAAGGACGGGTGATTCTGATCCCCCTGACTGCTCCAGGCGACGAGGCTGAGTTCAGGATCGTTGCCGATCGCGGCAACTACGCAGTCGGTGAGCTCACACGGCTCATTACGCCATCGGTTTTTCGCCAGTCGCCTCCATGCCCGTACTTCAGCCAGTGTGGCGGATGTCCCTGGCAACATGTTCGCTATGAAAATCAACTCGCAGCTAAGCAAAAGGTCGTCGACGACGCTCTGCGCCGCATCGGAAAGCTGCATGATTTCGAGCTGCTACCGATCCTTCCTTCCCCGCGAGAATTCCAGTACCGGGGACGCATTCGCCTCCAGATCGATGACCGGAAGCGACTCGGATTTCACCGCGCTTTTTCGCATGATTTGATTGAGATAACATCCTGTCCGATCGCCGAGTCCTCCGTTGAGCGCCACCTGGAGCAGGCTCGAGAGTGGCTCAGAGATCTCCGAACTCCTATTCAGCAGATCGAAATCGTCCACGGCGATGAACCCGCGGGAGCCGTGCTCGCCGCCAAGGCTCGCGGAGGCTTCGCTCCTGAAGACGACGTCGCCAGCTCCGCTTTTCTCGAACGGAACGAACGCATCAAGGGATTGATCATTTTTGGCCGGGGTTGGCGCCGCTCGTGGGGTGAAGGAAAAATCACCCTGTATTCGGAGGGCGGCCTAAGGGCGGAGATCGACGGCGAAGTTTTCACACAGGTGAATCGTTTGGCAAACAGGGAAATGATTCGTGAAGTCCTCCGCTGGGGGGAGTTCCATTCCGGGGACCGGATCCTCGAGCTCTACAGCGGCGCCGGAAATTTTACCCTGCCTATGGCGAAGCGCTGCGGGGCGGTTACCGCGGTAGAATCCAATTCCGCTGCCGTTGCCAACGGCCAATACAACAGCCGGTTAAACCGGATCGAGAACGTCACATGGATCCGTTCAGACGTGTTGACGGCAGTAAAAAAACTGGCCGGCCGGGGCGAACAGTTCACCAGAGTTCTTCTTAATCCGCCGCGCGCCGGAGCCAAAGGCGTGGAGGAGGTGCTGCCCGCCTTCAGCGCCGAAAAGATTCTTTATGTTTCCTGCAATCCCGCAACGCTCGCCAGGGATCTGGCCGCTCTGTCGGCAAAAAACTATAAAATTACGCGGGTTAGACCCGCCGACCTTTTCCCTCACACGTTCCATGTGGAAGTGCTGGCCGAGATGGTTGTGGAAGGCCGGCCGCTAATATAGACTATGCGCCAGGAGGAACCGAATGACCCAGCCTAAGAAAACCGCCGGTCCCAAAGTTACCATTATCGCCAGCAGCGGCGCTAACCAGGCCATCAATTATCTTCTAGAGGATCGGGATGAGTTGGAATGGCTGATTGCCATCGGCCGCAACCGCAATGGGGATCTCTTCTTCTACGACACCGGAGGCGATATCATCCAGGATCTCGGCGCCGTGGAGTACATTAAAGAGAGAATTCTCCGAGACTATTTCGGCGACCCGGATGAATAAGGCGGTTCATGCGGCAAACGGGCATTGCGTACCTTCCCCTCCACGGAGGGAAAGCTCCGGCTTGGTTGTTCCAACGCATGGTCCGGCTGGGCCGGGAAATCTCACGCCACATCGTTGAAGAGTACGGGCCGGAAGAACTGCTGGTCCGGATTTCTGATCCTTACTGGTTTCAATCCCTGGGCTGCGTGCTGGGTTTCGACTGGCACTCTTCCGGCGTTACAACCACCGTCTGTGGCGCCCTCAAGGAAGCCGTAAAAGGAAAAGAAAAGGATTTCGGTCTGGTCATTGCGGGAGGCAAGGGGGCGACTTCCCGCAAGACGCCGTCGGAAATTCTTGCCGCAGCGGATCGGTTCTCCCTGAAGCAAGACGCCAACGAGCTTGTGTACCTCAGCCGTCTCACGGCAAAAATCGACAACAACGCCGTCCAGGATGGCTTTCAACTCTACCACCATAATTTCTTTTTCACTCTCAACGGCTCATGGGCCGTCGTTCAGCAAGGCATGAGCGACCGTTTCGCGCGCCGCTACCATTGGCACTCCGACCGTATAAGCTCTCTCACCGTGGAGCCGCACACGGCCATTTGCAGCAATATGAGAAAAGAAAAAGCGCTAAACCTGGTGGCGGCGAAAAGCGCCGGAGCGCAGGCTCTGATGACCGAGCTCTCCAAAGAAAGGCCGGAAAAGCTCGTTTCGGAGCTTGAAAAACTCCGAACTCTTTCCCTTCCGGCCCGTCATGAAGTCTCCGTAAAAGAGATTCACCCGAAATCGATCGAAAAGATTCTGCTCAAGACCTACGAGAACAAGGCCGGGGATTTCGAAGCGCTTTTGGGAATGCCGGGGGTCGGCGCCAAAACTCTCCGGGCGCTTGCTTTGATCGCCGAGATCACCTATGGCACTCCGGCTTCCTGGAAAGATCCGGCTAAATTTAGCTTTGCCCACGGAGGTAAGGACGGGCACCCGTACCCCGTGGACCGGAAGATGTACGATCAGTCGGTGGAAATCTTGCGCAAATCCCTGGAGCGGGCAAAGATCGAACGGACTGAAAAGGAGAACGCCTTAAAGAGGCTCTTAAGGCTCTTTCCGTAACAGATCTTAAAGCTAACGAGTCACAGTTCTGTTCGTCCCGATGTTGAAGCGCTTAGCCTGTTCAATTACGTTTCGCGCCGTGATCGCAGAAGATGGATTGACCGGGAACCCGGCGGACTGAAGCGCCTCCGCCACCCACGTGTTGCAGTTCCTGAAAATGTGGAATTTTCCTTTGGCTGGATAAAACCGGCTGTTCACGTACAATCCCGGGCTGGCAGGCGCAGGCAAACCCGGCCCGCCCCTCTCAAAGGTATCGGCCAGAAATAGGACCAGTTGCTCTAGTCCCTCTTCAGATAGAGCTAACTCGACAACCTCGCCTCCCTGAAAATATTCTTGTACCGTTCCTTTGAAACCGATCGCGTGCAGAACACTGCGGCTGGACCAAAAAGCGGCCTTGAGCGCCATCCCCACACCCGCATCCGCCGCTTGGTAATAGTCCCAATCTCCCCAGCCGAATTCGAGAAACTCCGCGTCGGGGAAATCTCGGACCTCCGGCAAAATACTTTGCGCAATATCCGCTTTCCTTAAGGCAATCCCCGTATGCCAACCGTAATTGACGACAAAGATACTTCCGGTTGCTTCAGCGCCGGTCCAAGGCGGCGGAGACTCCATCGCTCCTGCACAACCAAGAGCCAACCAACAAATCAGGATGAGCCGAGTCGAAATCACTTGCTCCGCCGTGCCGTTATCTCCTTCGCGAGACGAGCAGCCTTATCGCGGCACCTCCGGTATTCCAACCTCCGGGTTTACGCCAGGTTACCGAGATATTCATGCTTCTTATAGCACAACGGACCGGCGGTGTTGACGTTAGTTGCCGGCTATCCCGCTGACGCGCCGTTCGGAATAACCCCTAAACGACTCGACTCCTGTGCAAATTTGTGGTGCTCAGGCTCATCAGTTCCGTAGGGGAGAAACCTCGAGGTCTGAGGCACAGGGACGAGGAGGTTGAAGGCAGGCAAGCCCTTCGGGATTGCAAATAGTGAATTTCAAATTGCAAATCTGAAATCTGAGATCTGCAATCTACGATTCCTAGCGAAGCGAGGCGGCGTGACCTTCAAGACACTGACTTGTTGCCTCAGACCGGAAGGTTTTTCCCTGCGAACCATTTTCGACACAGACCCAAACAACTCTTGACAGTATTTAATGGGCTGAATAGACTGGGCCGTTTTCCGCCGCAGCGATAGCGGATCATTGAGAGGAGGACTCTGATGGCGTGGCTCACAAAACATCCCGAGGTAGTTTACACGGATTTGGAAGACGGCGCGGTTCTTCTGCACCTCGAAACCAAATTCTACTATAGTCTAAACGAAATTGGACAGGCGATCTGGAGGATGCTCGACGCCAGCCAGAGCCTACAGGAGATCGTTCAGAAGCTTATGGCGGAGTATGACGTTGAAGAAAAAAAAGCAGACGAGAGCGTCTCCAGGTTTCTTGGGGACCTCGAGACGGAAAAACTGGTCGTTCGGCCGAAAGAGTGAGGGGTGAGATTATGGACAAGCGCAGCCAACCATCCATTGAAACTGAAAAGTCCACAAGGAAAAAACCATTCGTTGAACCGGAACTGATCAAGCACGACGAGCCGCTGCATGACGTCGTGATCAATCCCTTTGATCCGCAGTTGCCGCTGGCCGAGTAATTGAAACCCAAGCCGCCGGCTTTGCCTTTGGAGACCGCAGCCCGAACAATTTGTGGAGGCTTGCCTCGAAAACCGACGTCACCGTGAATCCGGAGCCGGCTTGGGTCATGCCCTTTATCCTTTTGGATGCGCGCCATGTTGACGGGACTGAACCCTCTTAACGGGACGGTGTGCGGTCAAGTTCATGGCCTCACGGTTCAGGTTTCCAGCCCCCATTCTGAAATACGCAATCGCGTCGCGGAGTTTCTAAAGCCGCTGTTGAGGGGAGAGGATGGAGGTCCGTACGCTGCGGTCGATTTCACACTCGCTCTCCTCGATAAGAATCGAATTCCTGCAGAGCCCGCGGGCTCAAAGACCCTGATCCAGTTCGCGAACGTCTCTTGTTTTCGTAACGGAGATCATTTTTCGTTTCATGCAAAGGACGGCTCATTCATAGAAGCCAACGTTCAAGCGCGAAGAGGCTGGGGTTTCGTTTCGAAAGAGTTGACGGGCAGCAAGTGGTATATCCTGGCGGATTTGCTGATGGCACCTCTCATGGAGATGCTGAAGCAGCGCGGGTTTTGCGGTCTCCACGCGGCGGCTCTGTCAAACGACGGTAAAGGTTACCTGTTTCCCGGGGATGCCGAAAGCGGCAAAACTTCCATCGCCCTGAGCCTCATCAAACGGGGGTTTCGGTACCTGGCCGATGACAAGGTGCTGCTCACACAGGAAAACGGCGAGCTGGTCGCGCTGGCTTTCACGCGGCGCTTTAATATCGATCCCGAAATCAGCCGTTGGTATCCGGAGCTCAGCTGCTTGGAAAAACTCGAGCCGCTCCCCTTTACGGTAAAGCGCCCGATCGATGTCTCTGAAATCTATCCGGACTCTTTTGTTTCCTCCTGTTCGCCTCGGTTTCTGATCTATCTTCAAAGGACTGAAGATTTTGAGAGCCGCATCGTTCCTCTCGCCCCTCAGGAATCATTCAAGCGGCTCGTTCGCCAAACCATCTACTCCTTTGAAAGAGACGTCGTGATGAGACAGATCCGCCTATTGGGCCAACTTGTGAAGACGACGAAAGGCTACCTCCTTTATCATGGCCGGGACCTCTTCGGAGACCCGGAACGTCTTCTCGAACTTCTTTCCTGCCTATGAGGATAGCCGCGCCTTTGCCTCTGGTCTCCGTTGTCGTTCCGGTATGGAACGGCGAGCAAACCATTGCGCAATGTTTGGCTTCGCTCCTCAAGATGCACTTCCCGGCGGAGCGGCGCGAGATTCTAGTGGTCGATAACGGCTCCACCGACAATACGGCAGCCATCGTAAAGAGATTCCCGGTCCGTTATCTAACAGAAGAGCGACGGGGGGCCCCGCTAGCGCGAAATAGAGGAATCCGGGCCAGCCAAGGCGAGATTGTCGCGTTTACGGACGCGGATTGTGTCGTAAGCCGGGGATGGTTACAGGAACTCTTTCGAGCCTTTGATCAAGGAGATGTCGGAGGCGTAGCAGGGGAAATTTTTGCCTATCCTCCTCGAACACCGGCCGAGCTCTACGCTTCCAGGGTTCGACACCTTTCACCGCAAAAATATCTTGCCAGGCCTTTGCTCCCTTTCGCCGTCTTCGCCAACCTGGCCTTTCGCCGGAGCGTTTTCGACCAAATCGGCCTTCTCGATGAAGCCATGCTAACCGGGGAGGCAACGGATTTCTGCACGAGATTCTTTCGGGCCACAAGCTTGAGGCTCAGCTATGCGCCAAGAGCTGTGGTCTTCCATCGGCACCGGTCTACGACCAGGGGGTTCTTGGGCCAGCAGTGGGTCTACGGCCGAGGGCACGCTCGACTTTACATCAAGTATCGGCAAGAGATCCCGTGGGATTGGAAGCACAGCTTTCTGGCTTATCGGGACTTGGCGAAAGCCGCCGGCGCATTGATCAGAAGCGCGGGGCTTTACGGACTGGGTAAGGAGAGCAAGCAGGATTTCTATTTCCATTACTTCGAGTTCCTCAAGAAGCTCGCCGAAAGGCTCGGATTCATTCGCCAGAGCCTGGCGCAAGGCTATCTTTATTTTTGACGGTCATGAGGGTCGGGATCATCGGATGCGGCACGGTTTCTGAGATCCATATCTCTCATCTCCGGCGGATCGATGGGATAGAGATCGCGGGCGTGTGCGACCCTGACAGGGATCGGGCGCAGCGGGTCGCCGATAGGTTTCAGATCCGGCATGTATATCAGTCAGCATCTAACATGCTGGCCGACCGGCGCCCCAAGGTCGTGCACATCCTCACCCCTCCCCGCAGCCATAAGGCCTTATCAGTCCAGGCGATGGAAGCGGGCTGTCATGTTCTGGTCGAAAAGCCCATGGCAGTGAGCGTGGAGGAGGCCGACGCGATGATTGCCGCCTCACGCTCATCTAAGGTCACATTAGGCGTTTGTCACAACAATCTCTTCGAGCCGGCGGTTATGGAAGCGGCCGAGCTTGTCGCGAGCGGAGCAATAGGGAACGTCATAACCGTCGAGACTTTCTGGAGACTCTGGCGCGCCGGCAGCCCTGATCGGTTTCACACGACTGAATGGATCTACGAATTACCCGGAGGAATTTTTCACGAGGTCGCGCCGCATTCCGTTTACCTGCATCGGCAATTTTTAAATACGTTGCAGGTGGTCTCCGCTTTCTCCAAAAAGACCGGGAGCGATCTGCCGAGCCCATCCGATGAGCTCCGCGTCCTCTTCGAAGGGGAATCGGGTCTCGGCTCGTTGTCCGTTTCTATCAGCGCTAAACCTTACCTGCGGTTTCTGAAGATTTACGGAACCGAGATGACGATTCACGTCGATCTTAACAACAATACTTCAGTCAATCTCAGAAGGGACGGCATAGAAAAGTTTTCAAAAGCGCTGGTGAATGTCGATCAGATTGTTCAGCTTTTTTCCAAGACCATCGGCAACACTGTAAAGACGCTTCTCGGCCGGCGACGCGTCGGCCACGAGGTGCTCATCGGGAAATTCTACAAGAGTCTATTCGAAGGAACGAAGCCGCCGGTTACGGGAGAGGACGGAAGAGAGGTTGTCGGTCTCCTCGAGCGGATATGGTCGGAACTCGACCGCACTTCGCCTATGTGGCGGCAGAGATGAATTTCGTTGTTCGTAGGGCGCGGCTCAAAACTGGATGATGGCCGATTCCACCAATCCGCTGGTTTCCGTAATTATCCCGGTCCTGAATGGCGAGCGGACGATCAATGACTGTCTGGTCTCACTCCTGGCTATGGACTACCCTGCCCCCTTGCGAGAGATTCTGGTCGTCGATAACAGATCGACAGACCGGACGGCGCAAATCGTAAAGGCGCATCCTGTCCGGTACGTTTGGGAACAGCAGCGGGGAGTAGCAACGGCTCGGAATACGGGGATTGAAGCGAGTCACGGGAAAATTCTGGCCTTTATCGACGCCGATTGCGTAGCGGGAACTGGATGGCTGCGGGAACTGGTTCAGGGATTTAAGAATGATCCTCAAATTGGAGCCGTTGTGGGAGATACGGTTGCTTATCCGCCCGAGACGCAGGCCCAGCGCTATATGGCTAAGCGGAATCCGTTCTGGCAGATGCCCCATGTCCGTTCTCCCGAGCTTCCCTGGTTCCATGTAGCCAGCACCGCCTTTCGCCGCGGCGTGTTCAGCGAGATCGGTCTTTTCGACCCTTTGTTGGTAGCGTGTGAGGGCGTTGACTTTAGCCGGCGATTCTTCAAGAACAAACATTTCAAAGTCGCCTATAATCCCAGAGCCATGATCTTCCATCGTCATCGCCTTACGGCGATAGATCTGTTCAGGCAATATCAGGCCTATGGCCGTGGGATGGCTGCTCTGTGCCACAAGTATCCCGAAGAAATTTCCTGGGGCTGGCGGCGCGAGTTAAGGGCTTATGCGGACCTTCTCACGAGCGCTTTAGCGCTCGGCCGGGCGGCGATCGGCTCTAAAAAGGCCCTGGAACCAAAAGAGGCTTCATACCGATACTTGGATCTGGTTCGAAAAACGGGGGCCCGGGTCGGATTCACTTACGGCCTTTTCCGAAACGAGTTCAAACGTGGTTAGCGGGAATCCTTTTGTTTCTGTCATTGTGCCTGTCCTCAATGGGGAGCGAACGATTCAGGAATGTCTCCTCTCGCTCTTTCGCATGGATTATCCTCCGGAAAACCGGGAGATCGTTGTCGTCGACAACGGCTCAACGGATCGAACGGCGGAGATCGTTAAGCAATTCCCCGTTCGCTATGTTTGGGAGGAGAAGCGGGGCGTCGCAACCGCTCGAAATAAGGGAATCGAAGTAAGTCGGGGACCGATTGTGGCTTTCACCGATGCGGATTGTCTCGTGATCACCGGTTGGCTGCAGGAATTGCTTGAAGGATTCGAGGACGACGGGGTGGGAATCGTGGCGGGAGAAGTCGTACCCTATCCGCCTAAGACGCCCGTAGAGCGCTACATAGCTATGTGCAGACCCCTTCACCAGGTATGGGATGTCAGCTACCCCGGATTTCCATGGTTCGCCACAGCCAGTCTCGCCCTGCGGCGGGAGGTATTTAATGAGATTGGCCTTTTTGATCCCCGGTTCAACGTGGCGGCGGAGAATATCGATTTTGGGTGGCGATTCTTTCAAAGCAAGAAATTCAGACTGATTTATCGCCCGAAGGCGTTGGTCTTCCACCGCCTTCGCGGCACAGCCAGAGCGTTGTTCAACCAGCGTAAGGGTTATGGCTACGGGCAGGCCGTTCTGCGTCGCAAGTACCCGAAAGCAATTCATTGGAGCTGGCAAAAGGAGCTAAAAGCTTACGCCGATCTCTCGTGGACCGCTCTGGCGCTCGGTAAAGAGGCCGTTGACTCTGTGCTCAACCGTGAGAAAACCCAGGCCTTCGCTTTTCGGTACCTTGACCTCGTTAGAAAGTCAGCCGAGCGAATCGGCTTTATCCGGGGGAATTTGTGGAAAGCTTCTGAGTAATATTGCCATGGACGATATCGCCGTTGCCCTCGATCCCAATACTGTGAGCTACCCGCGATGGCGGCTCGCCTTGCACTGGATTAGAGAGCTGTTGCCACCGAATGCTAAGATTCTCGACGTCGGCTGCTTCACAGGGGAGTTTGTCCGCTGTCTGGCACAGGAAGGCTATTTTGCGTTCGGAATCGACCTCAACCAGGCTGCGATAGGGCGCGCCTATGGCATCCCTGTAGATCGCGCCTTCTTCTTCTGGTACAAAGGCGAGCGCTTTCCGTTCGAAAACCAGACTTTCGATGGCGTTGCACTTATGGATGTTCTTGAGCATGTCGCGCGTGAGGATGCGATCGTTAACGAAGTCCGCCGTGTCCTCAAAAAGGGCGGGATCGTGATCTGTTCGGTTCCTAACCAGGGCCGATATGCCTGGATGGATCCCGATAACTTGAAGTTCAGCTTTCCGCAAACACACAAGCTCTTTTACACGGTTTTGGGTCAGAGGCAGATTTACTCGCGGAAGTATCAGAAAGATTCTTTGCTCTTCGGGAACTTCGCGCGCGCCGGTAGCCAACGCCATCGCCACTACAGTCTCGCCCAGCTCGAAAGCCTATGGGGAGCAAATTTCTCCACTCTTCGCGTCCATCGAGGCGGGGGATTGGGTTTCCTGATAGGTTATCTCGGGAACAAAATCTGTTTTAGGATCTGTCGCCGCCGGCTTCGGGCGTTCTCAAAGATGCTGGCAAAAAGCTTCTTGCGAGATGATGGGGATGACGCCTACAACCTTCAGGTGCTCATGAGAAAAATTTCATGATGCGACCTCTCATCTTTTCGGGCCACTCAGCCGCGCAAACGGAAGGTAGCAGCTTCGGGGCAAGAGTCTTGCGATGAACATCTTACTATCCCCCACATCTTATCTTCCGCGGACGGGCGGCGTCCAGGTTGCGGTGCAGAACCTCGCCAGGGCCTTTAGGGAAATGGGGCATGAGGTCGTTATTGTCACCCCCAGGCTCGATCAGGCTCATCCCACCTTTGAGATCATCGAAGGAATTGAGGTTCATCGCATGCCTTTTGCGCTGCCGTGGCGCCTGCTCTGGCAGAATCCTCAAGAGGGTTTTTTAAAAACCTGTCTTTACGGGCCCGCCGCCCTCCGCGGGCTTACGCGGCTGATGAACGAAAAGCGAGTTGATATCGTTAACGTTCATCATGTCGGCCCGCAGCTTCCTTATCTGCTTTTCGCCCGCTGGTTCAAACGTAGCCGAATGGTGCTTACGCTTCATGGAACCGAGCTGTTTCGCCTAAATCCGAAGTCGGAGCGGATAAGAAGCTTTTTTATCAGCCATGCGCTTGGGAGCGCAGGACAGATCATCGGCGTTTCGCCTCCTGTTGCCGACGAAACAGGCCGATCGTTTCCAAAAGCTTTCGGTAAGATTGTGACGATCTCCAATGGGGTCGCCGTTGAGGAGTTCACAGACTGCGCGCCTTTTCCTTCTCCCTCTCCGTACATTCTTTCGCTCAGCAGGTTAAACCCGATCAAAGGCCACGATGTCCTGTTAAGGGCGTTTCAGGAGGTTGCCAGGAATGAGACCGACATCCGTCTCATTATTGCGGCCGATGGGCCGCTCCGGATCCGGCTTCACGCGCTTTCTCTCGCTTTGGGGTTAAAAGATCGCGTTACGTTCCTCGGACAGGTAGACAGGAAAAAAATCAAAGAGCTGCTGGCGGGCTGCGAGTTCCTTGTAAATTGCTCTTGGATTGAAGGCATCCCGAACGCAGTGCTGGAGGCGATGGCCGCAGGGAAAGCCGTCATTGTCACGCGCGTCGGGGGACTTCCTGAGGTCGTATCGGATTTCCATACCGGGCGCTTGGTCCCGCCAGGGGACCCGCAGTCTCTCGCGAAGGCAATGCTTTTCTTGCTCCAGGACCGTAATCGAACCAAAACGATGGGGGAAAGAGGACGAAATTTCGTGAAACTCCATCACGGCTTTGGCCAAACCGCCGAGCGCTACCTCGAAGTTTACCGCAAGGTCCTCCGAGACAGCGGAGAGTGTGTTGGCGCCAGCGCGGGCAAGCAGATTCAAGAGAATAACACCAAGAGAAGCTTCAATGGCGGAACATGATCCTCCTTTCACTTCTGTAATTGTACCGGTCTTCAACGGCGAAAAGACGATTCGAGAATGCCTCTTCTCGCTCCTCAAAATGGACTATCCTGCGGAGCTGCGGGAGATCCTGGTCGTGGACAATGGCTCAACCGATGGAACAGCGCGAATCATAAAAGAGCATCCGGTCGGTTATCTTTGCGAAGGGCGGCGGGGGCCTTCATATGCCAGGAACCGGGGGATCGAGGCGAGTCAGGGAAAAATCTTGGCCTTTACGGATGCCGACTGTGTGGCGAGCGCGGGTTGGCTCAAGGAGCTCGTCCGGGAGTTCCGGCATGAAACTATCGGAGGAGTCGCCGGCGAGGTCGTTGCCTACCCGCCTAAGACGCCCGTAGAAAGGTATTTTGCACAAATCCGCCATCTTTCTGCCGCCCGGTATCTCTATAACCCCATTTTTCCGTTTGCTATGACGGGAAGTGTGGCCTTTCGCCGTGAGATCTTCGACCGCATCGGGCTGTTCGATCCGGCGTTTTCCACAGGTGAAGGAGCTGATTTCTTCAGAAGGTTCTTCAAACAAACGGCTTTTAAGCTGCAGTACACTCGGAAAGCCATCGTCTTTCATCGTCATCGCGCAACCGCGCGGGAGCTGTTTAAGCAGTTGTGGGGCTATGGCAAAGGCCACGCCCTTCTTTGCATCAAGTACCGTGAAGAGATTCAGTGGAGCTGGAGGCAAAGCAGGTTGGCCTATGCGGACTTAGCCAGGGCGGCGGGCGCGCTGGCGAAGACGGGATTGCGCTACTGCCTTAACGGCGGACGCAAGGAAGACCTCTTTTTCTGTTTCTTTTCGTTCCTTCACAAATTAGCGTATAGAGTTGGATTTACGAAAGAAGCCATTTCGCGAGGTTATCTTTACTTTTGAATGGGCAACCGATCATGACACGCTCGTTCCTGCCTTTCGCCTCCATCATCGTCCCGGTCCTAAACGGGGAGAGAACGATCCGTGAATGTCTCGCCTCGCTCCTCAAAATGGACTACCCTCCGGAGCGGCGGGAGATCCTGGTCGTGGATAACGGCTCAACGGATCGGACGGAAGCGATCGTTCAAAGCTATCCCGCAGCGTTGGTCCGGGAGAAACGAGAAGGGGCCGCGGCCGCCCGGAACCGTGGAATCGAAACAAGCAGAGGAGCAATTCTCGCCTTTACGGATGCCGATTGCGTGGTAACAACGCGCTGGCTTTCGGAGCTCGTTCAGGGATTTGAAGATCCCGCAATGGCCGCCGTTGAAGGCCGGACGATCGCCTATTTACCGACGAGCCCCGCCGAACTTTTCGCGGCCGTACGAGGCAGCCATTCCGTTCATCGATCTCCCGAGCACTTCCTTTTTCCCTATGTGAACACGTGCAACGTTGCCTTCCGCCAGGAAGTTTTCAGCAGGATCGGTCTCTTCGACACTCGCTTCCCGTCGGCGGGGGGAGAGGACGTCGACTTTGGCTGGCGATTTTTCAGAGAGAAGGACCTGAAACTGCTGCACAATCCCAAGGCCGTTGTCTTTCATCGTCATCGCAAAACGGCGTGGGGCTACTTTCGCCAGCAAATGAGATACGGCAGGGGGCTCGCGATTCTGCAGGCGAAATATCCGGAAAAGCTTTCGTGGGGCTGGCAGCAGGAGTTTCGGGCTTGGGCGGTTTTGCCGGCCTTCGCCTGGGCGGCCGGCCGGGCAGCGATGAAATCCGGACTTCAACGCGGCAAGCAAAAGGACTTTTATGAACTCTATTTTACATTTCTGAGAAAGTTTGCGGTGCGATTGGGTTTCGTATGGAGAGCGTTGGAAGGAAGACGACAATGAGAGCGAGCCCGCCGCCGCATCTCGGCCCGGACGAAAGAAAACTGATCATCAACTGTGCCCGGCTCGAGCTTCAAGACGCTCTGAGAGAGCAAACGAGAGCACTCATCCACAAGCCGCTCGCATGGGATGCGATCCTGTTTCATGCGGAGCTTCACAGCGTGGCTCCTCTACTGTATCGCAGTCTAAAGAGGTTGAACGGCTTTGATCAGATTCCCACCGAGGCGCGCCAGGCGCTTCTGCGACTCTTCCATCGCGCGGGCTATCAAAACCGCAAATTTTCAGGCGCCGTCCAAGAAATAGCGCAAAGTTTTGCGGCGGTATCCATCCCGGTCATTGTCCTCAAAGGCCTATCCCTGGTCGAGCTGATATACGGAAGTCTCAGCCTGCGCCCGCTTATCGATCTCAATCTCCTGATACCAAAGGAGATGCTGAGAAGGGCGATGCGCCTCCTCCTGCAAATGGGATACAGCCACTGGACGCGTTACCCTCTGCGGAGATTTTATGAATGGCTATACTCGCAGAATTATCTGGTGAGGGCGAAGGAATTCGATATCCATCTTCTGCTTCAATGGGATGTGGTGAACTGGCCTAAGATACACGCGATCGATCTCCGGCGCGTATGGGCGGACGCTCAATCGGCGCGGCTCTCTGGATGCGACGCCCGGGTCCTTTCTCCAGTGGATTTTCTTCTCTATCTTTGTCTCCAGCCCGGCAAGCAGGGCTTTCTCAATAACGCGGCCGTGCATGAGGAAGACCCCGCCACGCTTATATTCACAGAATGGACGGATAATCGCCTCATCCGATTTACGGATATTTACGAAACGATTAGGCATTATCAGGCTACGCTCGACTGGGAGATTCTGATCCATAGAGCCAAGGCTAGCGGTTTTGAGGGATCGGTCTATACGAATCTGCTCTGGGTGCAAAAATTATATGGTCAAGCCGTCCCGGATCGGGTACTGAGCAATCTCCGTCCTTCGCCTCCCCGTTTTCTCCGGCGGTGGATTTTCGAGGCGCTCGCTCAGACGCGCAATCATGCGTCCACTATGATTTTCAGGCGCTGGTGGTTAAAAAAGCCGAAGCTTGCACAGCTTCGGTGGGTAAAGCGGCTTGATCTTCTTGAATTCATCTTCCCCCGGCAGGAGGAGCTTCGGCTCCGCTACCAATTCCGCTGGAAGAAAATGGCGCGCGCCGCCTGTCTCCTCCACAGCGGCAAGGCGATCGCCCGGTGCGCCTTTGGTGTTTTACCGCTCATCTACTGTCTCCTCACTCGGCGGAAACCTTCGACCATGCAGCGTCGGCAAGAGCCTTTGCACGCGATGAGTGACTCATGAAGATCGTTTATTTGCTCCGAAATCCTGGAATTACGAGTCGGACACCGGAGGGGTGGCAGTCTGTTTTTATTCCGGCGCGGGCGGATGGAGATTACTCCGAAGAGAATCTGCGAGAAGTGGAGGAAGCGGACTTTCTCGTCGTCGGATTGGAGCCGGTCACCGAAACTATTTTTTCCCGCGCTCGGAGACTGAAGCTCGTCCAGCGTCTGGGAGTCGGCCACGATAATATTGATCTGAAAGCCGCCGCCCGGCGGGGAGTCCCCGTCTGCAACATGCCCGATTTCAACGCGGCAACCGTCGCCGAGCATACGCTGATGTTAATTCTGGCGCTCCTCCGGCGGGTCTTCGAATCCACTTTTCTCATGAAAGCCGGCAAATGGCCGATTGCAAATGTCGTCGCACAGGGCATCTACGATCTCCGGGGTAAGACATTGGGGATCATCGGGTTAGGCGCGATCGGACAACAAGTGGCAAAGCGGGCGAAATCTTTTGAGGCGCAGATCCGCTACTCTGACACGCACCGGTACCCCGAGGTCGAAGCCGAATTCGGTGCTTTGTTTGTTCCTCTCCAAGACCTGCTCCAGCGCTCCGATATCGTGACCATTCATCTTCCTCTGACTGATCAGACCCGCGGCCTTATCGGAGAGACTGAGCTCCGGAAAATGAAACCCACAGCCATTCTCATCAACACGGCGCGCGGCGCAATCGTCGATGAAAAAGCTCTCGCCGAAGCTCTCCAACGAGGTCTCATTGCGGGAGCGGCGCTCGATGTCTTCGCTGAGGAGCCCCTCGATCCGGGCCACCCGCTCCGGCGCTGCCCCAACATCCTCCTCACGCCCCATATAGCGGGACAAACGCGAGAAGCGATGGAAAGGATGGTTGGGAGCATGCTCGAGAATATCAATCGCGTGGTTAGGGGAGAGGAGCCGCTTTATCGCGTCAATCACATCTGAGGATTCCGAATGCTCACCCGATGGTCCGGCTGCATAACGCGATGCTAACCGATTCTGAGAGACAATTAATCCTCAACTGCTCCAGGCAAGAGATGCCGCCGGATCTCACTCTGCAAACGAGTCATATTCTTCGCGATCCGCTCCGATGGGAAAGGGTTCTCGAATCGGCGTGGCAGCATGGGGTTGCCTCCTTGCTGTACAGGAACTTAAAGCCTTTCGCCGAGGAGTCATTGGTTCCTTCTGAGATCCAGCGAAAGCTGCTCCAGCTTTATCATCGAACGGCTTATCAGAACCTTCACCTGTTGAACGCCTTGGAGGCTGTGCTGGAGCGCTTCTCCCAAGCCGGGCTAAAGGTCATGATTCTTAAGGGAGCTGCCCTGGCGCGGCTTATATACAGGCATCTTGCCTTGCGCCCTTTCGTGGATCTCGATCTATTGATACAAAAACAAGATTTCCCGAAGGCGAGAGAAGTTCTGCTGCAGTCCGGATATCGCGTGCTGCCGGGTCTCCTATCAGAACGGCTATGCTGGCAATATCATTTTAATCTGCCGTTTGCGAAGCGTGATAAAGTCACGGCGCACGTTGAACTCCATTGGAGTATTACGGATCAGTTCAAAGGATACACGATCGATATAGATGGTTTATGGGCACGCGCCTGTGCCGCCGGCTCTTCGTATCGCGAAGCCCTGGTCCTTTCGCCTGAAGATCTCATAACTCATCTCTCGCTTCACCTCGATATGCATGGCTACGTTAATCAAGCTGTCACAGGTCAAGGGAATGAGCTTCGTTTTATCTTCGATCCAATCAGTGAAAACCGGCTGATCTGGTTCACGGACCTCTACGAATTCATCGGCCATCATCGGCGCAGCATCGACTGGCCGTCTGTGGTCGAACGGTCGAAGAAGGCAGGGACAGACGGATCGATCGCGAGTACTCTTACTCTACTGAATATCTTGTTTGGGCCTGTCGTGGACCCGCACGTGCTGAACCAATTCGACCCTCCCCGCTCTACGGCTGTTAAACGCGCATTGCTAAAATGGCTTATGAACGGGCTCGCGGACCCTGACGCGGCCGGAAGCTCTGGGCGATCATACTTTCAGAGAAAACTTTTGCCGAAAAGAAGGGAGGTCCAGTTTCGCTTGATTCGATTGATGGATCTCTGGGAGTACACCTTTCCCCCTTTCGAACTTTTTCAAAAGCGCGGCTATGTGGACAGACGGAGCCTGTTGGTTCTGCTTTATCTCGCTCACGTGCTGGAGACTTTCTGCCGTTTCATCGGCGTTTCCGCGCAGCTACTCTTTTGCGTCCTAAAAAGAAGTGTCGGGAACTTTCTGGTTCGCTCGCCTCAGTGAGACCTTCAGGGTCCCGCGTAGAAGAATGCTTTTGTGAGACAAGCCCGGGTTAAAAACACTCTCTCGCCGCTCAGCGTGGAAAAGCACGGAAAGAAGGGCGGCCGAACGCGTGGAACGCAGGCAACTCCCCTGTTTCTCCTCGTTGTGGCCGCGATCGCCTGCGGCGTCTATCTCAACTCACTCGCGAACCAGTTCGTGTCTGATGACCGGTTTCTTGTTATCGAGCATCCGCACATAAGAGAGATCAGCGATTTTCCGCTTATCTTCACTAGCGGCCACATGGCCGGGAAAGGGAGCTATCGTCCCCTGACCACGTTTTCTTTCGCCGTGAATTATCAGGTCGGAGGTCTAAACGCTTTCGGTTATCACCTGACCAACGTGGCGCTACACGGGGCCAATACAGCCCTGCTCTATCTCATTACCCGCGTGCTTTTTAACAGCCACCCCGCGGCGCTACTGGCTGCGGTCTTTTTCGCTCTCCATCCCATCCATACGGAAGCGGTTGCCTGGGTGAGCGGCAGGGCGGAGGTTTTGGCTGCTTTCTTTTTTCTCCTTGCTTGGCTACTTTATCTTCGGGCATCAGCGGGGGAGGCGATAGGAGCTTGGTACTGGGCGTCTTCGTTGCTGCTCTTTTTCCTGGCCCTTCTCTCAAAAGAACATACCTTGATGCTGCCGGCCGTGCTGTTTCTTTCCGATGTTTACAGAAAGGTGGAGGGGTCGGAAAAAGGCTGGAGCAGGCTTCTGAACACGGTCTTCCGGCTTTATCCCGCCTATTTAGCCGTCATCGGCGTCTATCTGCTAATGCGACACACACTCTATGGCCTGGGCCTTCTCGTCGGATCCAGCGGGGTTCCGCTGATCGACAATCCCCTGGCGCTGCTCCCACCCGATTCTCGTCTGCTGACGGCGGTAAAGGTACTGGGCTACTACATCGCGCTTGCCTTTTGGCCGGCTGAGCTTTCCGTTGACCATTCCTATAACCAGATCCCGATGGTGGATTCTATCTTTGAGCCTGGCCTGCTGCCGGCCGTGGCTGCGCTCTTAGTTGCTTTGGGGTTGGCATTTCTCTCTTTTCGGACCTCAGGGCAGGTTTGGTTTTGTGTATTTTTTTTCTTTGTGATGTTGGCGCCCGCCTCCAATATCCTGATTCCGATTGGGACGATAATGGCCGAGCGTGTTTTGTATTTGCCGTCATTTGCGGTTTGTCTATGGGCTGGCTTCATCGGGCAGCGGATCATGGACTGGCGCCGCCAGGATGCTGTGGCAGGTTTCATTCGAGGGACTGCGTTGGTCGGGCTCATCGCGATGATGGCGTTAGCCGGATATCGCACCCTGGCGCGCAATCGCGATTGGAAAGATGAATATTCATTGTGGCAGAGCGCGGCGCGGGTCTCGCCTTCGAGCGCCAAAGTGCATCTCGGTCTCGGAACTACGTTGCTCCAGAGGGGCATGCTCGACGACGCGGTTCGGGAAATCCGGGAAGCTTTGCGGATCTATCCGGCCTATGTCCCGGCTCAATTGCAGCTCGGGCTGACTCTGCTAAAGAAAGGGGCTATCGATGAAGCCATCGTGGCTTATGAGGAGGCGGTGAGGCGGTTTCCTAATGAGGCTGATCTTTATGTGAATCTGGGAGCGGCTCTTATGAAAAAAGGGAGAATTCAGGAAGCCGTTGCGGCATACGAGCAGGGCATCGCCGTTAGTCCCAAATCCGCAACCGCTCACCATAACCTTGGCCAGGCACTGGTGCAGCAGGAAAACTTTCCCCAGGCCGCAGACGCATTTCGAAAGGCTCTGGAGCTAAATCCTTACGACGCCGAGACGCTCAATGGCCTCGGTTATGCCTATGTCAAGCAGGGCCAGAGCGCGTCTGCTCAGGCCGCGCTTCAAAGGGCGCTGGAGCTTCGGCCTGACCTTCCGGAGGCTTACTATAACCTCGGCACCGTACACGAACAGAATGGTTCCTACCCGGAGGCCATCAAAGCCTATGAGTCTGCCCTGCGCCATTGGCATACTTTACCCAGTCTCCATATTAAAGTAGGCAGGCTTTATTTGGAACAACGCCAGGACCGCAGCTCCGCCCTCTGCTATTTTCTGCGCGCTCTTGAGCTGGATCCCGATTCCAAAAGAACGGCATCCCTGCGCTCGCTCATCCTGAAACTTTCCGGGGCAGCAGACGCGGCAGGGTTGCGAACCGCGCGTGAAGTTTGCTCATCGAAAACTCGCTTGCGTAACTGATCGCTCGTTCTGAACGGCCGTAAGGTTCTGTCACTCCGGTCCAGGACTTCATTGACTCAATAGCCGAGCTGGTCTAGCTTGGCGCCGATGGTTTCTCAGTCCGTTGCCACCCTATTCGGGCTTGGCGAGCTGGCGCGCGAAAAGCGCCGGGCGCTTACGCTGGTTTACGGATCCAGCCTGGCGCTTATGATGGGAGTCAACTATCTTCAGCCGGCTCTTCCGGCCATGATGGCTCCGTTCGGGATAGCCGAATCGGCGGTCGGTCTCGTCATGACCGTCTATACCGCGCCGGCTATTATCCTCGCGCCCTTGTTCGGAATAGTCGCTGACCTTTACGGGCGGCGTCTTTTGCTGGCGTGGGGACTACTTCTCTTTAGCGTAAGTGGCGCGGCTGTCGCCCTCGCCCCGTCATTCACCTGGGTTTTGATATTGCGCGGCATTCAGGGAATAGGTTTCAGCGCGGTCATTCCTCTTACAATCGTCCTGATCGGCGATCTGCTTGAGGACGAGAAGGAGGTGGGCGGCCAGGGACTGAAGGTTTTTCTCGATCGGATCGGATATCTCGTCTTTCCTCCTCTGGGAGGCGTGCTTGCGGCCATCGCCTGGTTCTGGCCATTTATATTCTACATTCTGGTCGCTCCACTGGGTCTGATAGTTCTCTGGTCGATGCCTGAAACGAAAGCCAAAGGCCAAACTGAAACCCTCGTTTATCTCGGAGACATACTCCGTCTAACTCGCCATCCCCGTCTCATGGTCGCCTTTTCGGCGGGTTTTCTGCGTTTCTTTCTCGACTACGGCTTTCTCACCTATTTCCCGCTTTTTCTCGTGGGGACGCACGGCATCTCGACGGCCACTACTGGTTTTCTTTACGCGTTCTTCTCAGCAGGAGCGATGTTGACTTCGAGTCAGGCCGGACGACTGGCTGCAGGCCGCGATAAGGCCCGTCTTATTTTCGTGGCCTTCGTGGTCAGCGGCATTGCTCTTGTGGCTGTTCCGCTAACCCCCGGGGTTTGGTTCGTGGGAATCGCTCTTTTTTTCTACGGCCTGGCCAACGGGGTAATCTCTCCAATGCAGAAGAGCCTTCTAACGCAAAACGCTCCCACGGAGCTGCGCGGCGGAATCGTTTCCTTCGACAGGCTGATTCAACAGGTCTCGAAAACACTGGCGACTTCCGTCGTCGGACTACTCCTTGTGACCGTAGAGCTTACAACGATTTTCTGGATTCTGGGCCTTCTCTCTCTGATCAGCGTCGCGTTGATGGCGGCTTTGCTTCCTGGCGCGGCCACGACCGAACCGTCGGTTGCTCGGGTGCCTTAAATGGAGGAATATTCATTATCATTAGGATCACCCTTGACGATGAAAGCCGCCGCCCGTTCGGAGAGCCCGCGCATCCGATTACCGGCGGTGGGAATAACCACTAACCCATTGCTCGGGCTCGGAGAGCGGGGGCGGCTTTCACTCTGCCGAGAGGCGTAAGGAAGAGGGCCGCGGACGTCCGGTGAGCCCTATTCGACTCATGGTACCTGTGCCCACCTGTCTGCGTGCGGACACCTGCCCGCGCCCTGGCAGGCGGGCGCACAGGCAGGTCGGCCGCGACCGGAAGGGCTGCCCTGAGGGGACGGCCCTTCGAACCGACGTCAGACATACTTTCGGGGGAATTTCATTATGAGAACAAAGCTCTTCGGCCGATTATTTGCGTTGCTTTGCTGCCTCCTGGCGTCCACCGCAATGGCGCAAACTAAAGCTTCACTCGAAAAGGCGCGCGTGATCTATAGCGCAATCGGCGCTTCTCAAAGCTCCATATGGATACCCTATGAGGCTGGAATATTCCGCAAGCATGGACTGGATCTGGAGTTGCTTTACGTGGGCGGTGGCGGTCGCGCCGCGCAGGTCGTTCAGTCCGGGGAAGTTCCCATCGGGATGTTCACGGGAGGCTCTGTGGTGAGCGCCAATCTGGCGGGCGGAGACCTGGTAACGATCGCCAGCGGAATGAACGTGATCCCCTTCTTTTTAATAGCCCGGCCGGAAATCCGTGGGATCGAAGATCTCAAGGGAAAGAAGATCGGCATCAGCCGCTTCGGGTCGGCGACCGATTTCGCGCTCCGCTACGCCGAAGAAAAATGGCCACACAAACGCGGCCAGGATTTTGCCGTGATTCAGATGGGTGGCATGCCCGAGATGATGGCGGGACTCAAGAGCCGCGCTCTGGAGGCCGCCATGCTCAACGCGGAGTTCGCCATCCTCGCCCGAAGGGAAGGTTTCAAGGAGCTCGCCGATATCGTCGCCCTGGGTTTGAACTTTCCCACCTCCGCCATCAACTCAACTCGCTCCTATATTCAGCGCAACGAAAACACGGTGAGAAAATTCATTCGCGGCTTCGTCGAAGGAAATCACTTCCTCAAAACACAGCGAGGGTTTAGCATCGACGTCCTCAAGAAGTATCTGAAGAACGAGGACCGTGGTTTCCTAAACAGTGTGTATGACCTTTATTGCCTCCAGTATATCCCCAAAGTTCCTTACCCTTCTCCGGAGGCTCTCAGGACGGTCCTCGCCCAGATGGGAGAGAAAGACCCCAAGGCGGCCGCCGCGCAACCGGAGCAATTCATCGATTCCCGCTTTTTCCAGGAGCTCGAAAAAGACGGATTCATCCAACGTTTGTGGCAGTAGAGCGATCTCTCTGAATCAGGGACCGTAACTGTAAGATTACGTAGGGTCCCTTATAGAATTTCCTGAAGAGCGGATGGACTCTCAACCGGCGTGCAGGCCAGCAGGACAACGGGGGGAGAGTCAGAATGAAAGGAAAAAACAAACGAGAAATCCTGGCGGCGCACTTCGATCATCATGCCAAAAACGAAGGTGAAGTGCTTGAGGAATACCGAAACCTGGCGAAGAAGCTTGAACCCGGCCCGGCAAGCCTTCTGACTGACTTAATTCTTACCGATGAAGCGCAGCATCATTTTCTGCTTCGAATGATAGCAAAGTGGCTACGTAACCCATTGAAGGACGGAGAGATGGTGCAACTAGAATGGATCGATCGGAACGACCTCCTCCAGCACATCCGAGAACTGAGATCATGAGCAAAAGACGATCCATGCCTGCCGTAAATTGAAATCGCTGATCTTCTTGAAACAACGAGATCTGTTCGACACCCTGCTAGAGGGAATGATCCTGGATAGCGAGAAACATCAGATATTGCTCGCGATGGTGGAAAAGTTGATCAAAGCATCAAGCGTGTGAAGGTCTGATGATTTTTGTTCTCTTTACCCGCCGATAGGCTTAAGTGCTTACAATAAAACTCCTGCCTCTGTAAGCCGTCATTTATGCCCCGACTGAAAACTGATCACCTCCATGAGGTCGCTCGCATCACGTAAACCAGCAACTGACCAGGCCGTATCGATCAACTGGGATTGCGCTTTTTCATCAAGTACGCTCTCGCAACAGGAGCGCGCCTTGGCCTCCAACTCTGCATCGCTTAGCGGGTTCTCCGGGCCGCCGCGGTAACGCTCATCCGCCCAGCCGGAGACCGTACGCCCGTCTCTTAGTCGAACGACGATGCGCGAACGCATTTTCTCGAAGCCCATCTTCTCGATCTCTGGATCGAGCTCAGTCGAGATGCGGCGCTGCATAGCTTGCATCTCAGCGGAGCCGACGAACGGGTCGGAGAATTCACGCTTTCCCGCTTTGCGAACGAGCGCGATCATGGCGAGGGCCGCGGGAAGTGAAAATTTGGCTTGAAGGTGGTTGCCGGCGAGCGGATAACGAATAGGTTTCAGAATGTTTGTGCCGGCGTAAACCGTGACCGATGCAATCTCATCCGGCTTCACGTCATAATCCGTAACGAGTTTTAACATCAAGTCGATAGTCGGATGAGTCAGCACGCCGCATGGATAAGGTTTGATGGATACCCCCGGCTCAAGGATGCTCCAGGTATTGCCAAAGCCCTGCGTAAGTTTCTCTCCGCTGACGCCGCCTCCTTGCACGGCGAAAAAGCCCCAGGGACCGTCTAAAGCATCCGGGTCCGCCGTGAATCCTCGCGCGGCAAGAAGCGCGGCAGTGACCCCGTTTTCCGCGGCCCGACCGACATGCAAGGGCTTCGTCATCGTGCCAAAATTACATCGAATCCCCGCGGCAAAACTTGCCGCAATCCCGAAACCGTGACGAAGCCTGTCTTCTTTTAGGCCCAGGAGCTTTGCGGCCGCCGCATACGCGCCGAACGTTCCCACTGTGCCGCTCGAGTGCATTCCCCTGATGTAATGCTGCGGCAACATCCACTCGGAGATTTTACACTCGACCTCAAATCCCGTAAGAAAAGCCAGCATAAAACTCGTGCCATGGATGCCACCGAGTCTCTGGGCTATTACCAGCGCGCTGGTCAACGGCGGAATGGTCGGATGGGTCAGCAGCCCGTAAACATGGGCCGGATCGGA
>JACQUW010000227.1 GCA_016210115.1 Deltaproteobacteria bacterium
CTGCCAGGGCGCGGGCAGGTGTCCGCACGCAGACAGGTGGGTAGCACCCATGAGTCGAATCGGGCTCATTGGACGTCCGCGGCCCTCTTCCTTACGTCCGTCGGTCAAGATGAAAGCTGCTGCCCGTTCGGAGAGCCCGCGCATCTGACCTGCCTGCCGGCAGGCAGGTAACCAGCGGTGGGAATAACCACCGACCCAGTGCGCGGGCTTGGAGAGCGGGCGGCAGCTTTCATCGTCAAGGCAGAACCGTGCATGGTCTTAGTGCTATTTAAAAAGCCCGATCGTTGGCAGCGCTTTCAGGACAAATTCGCTTACTTCCTGGTCGGTTACGTAAAGCGAGACGCTAATCCCCTCTTGATGGGAGAAACTTCTAAGCTCCCGGTTGTGGCGCGCCAGGTTTTCCTGATATTCGCTCCGCATCTGCGGCGTCCATCGGAGTCTTATCTCCGCCTCACCCTCGATATCCAAAAGCGCCAGCTCGCCCCGAGGAAATGGCGGGTCCATCTCCTGGTGGCTGAGAACCTGAATGATCGAAATGTCGAGATTGAAAGAGCGCAGCAGATTGAGTCCCTGCTGATAAGAGGCGGGAGGCATCAGAAAGTCGGACAAGACAATTGCCTTGCCGGGACGGCGGATTCTTTTCAGATGCTCGCCCAAACTTCGGACCAATTCAAGAGAGCCTCCGGGAGCGATGGAGGAGACAAAATCGAGACAGTCTATGATCCTATGCCGGCCGCGGTAAAAGGGAGAGGCCGGAAACGAGGCACCGTCCCGGAGAAAATGAATCTTCACATGATCGTGGTTGGCCAGCACCACGTACGCCAGCGCGAGGCCCACTTGCCAGGCCCGGGTAAACTTCTGAGTGGCGGAAGGATAGCTCATCGAGCCGCTGGCATCGATAAAGAGATAAACGAAAAGATCCACCTCCTCCCGAAAAAGTTTGACATACAGCCGGTCGGTCCGGGCAAAAATGCCCCAATCGACGTAGCGCAGCTCATCCCCCGGGGCGTATCGGCGATAATCGGCGAACTCCAGGCTCGTTCCCCGTCGCGGCGAGGAGTAGCTCCCTTGTCGGCTTCCCAGAACCTCTTTTCGGGTGCGCAGCCTGAGCGCCTCCAGGCGACTCAAAAAATCAGGAGTAAACGGAGCCGGAAGCATAGAGATAGCTTACCGGAAAAGTTAGGGCAGGGTAAGTCCGCAGCGGAAACCGCGCTTGACACCCCATGGGCGCTCGGATATGTACGTGAGCGTGGATCATTCTCTTCCCGCGCTGAGAAGGCTTCATGCGCATCGCTGGATAAGCGCAGTCCTGCTGCTCACCCTTTTTGCACTTCCGCTTCACTTTCATTTTTTTTCACCCACGCAGGTTGCCAAGGACTGCAGCTGCATTCATGGCCATCGCGCTCAACTGGGTCTGAGTCCCGCCCCTGCAGGGTGGACGCCCAAGCTTGAATCCTTTTTTCTCGCCTTCCACGACCCTCGATCGGTCGAAAGAGTTTGGGCTCCGATCCATGACATTCGCGGCCCTCCATCGACGTTCTCCCTTTAGTCAGACCAGCTCCAGTTAAAACTTACTTCTATCCCGAGATCTCGGGAGAGTCATATTTGCCTTTAGGGAGGGTAACAATGTCACTATATTCAGGACGGCGGCTTATCTTCGCTGGGTCCCTGTGGTGTTATTTCCTTTTGCTGGCCCGTGTTTCGCTGGCTCAAGACTCGGAGCTGGAAATACTTAAAACGCAGCTCAGGGAGATGCAGCAGCAGATGCAAAAAATGATGGAACGAATCGATCAGTTGGAGCAGGAGAGGGCGCTTCAGATTGAAGCTGCGGCACAGCCTGTGCAACCAGCAGTCCAGTCTATTCCAGGGGCTTTGAATCCCACGATTACCGTGTTCGGAAATTTTGTCGGACGTTGGGATAGTCGAAGAGTTTTCAATGAAGACGGAGACCGGATTAGCAATAAGTTCAATCTGCGCGAGGTGGAGGTCGATATGCGGGCAGCCATCGACCCCTACGCGGATGGGGTCCTGATCGCGAGTCTGGAGTCAGAGACGCCCGGCCAGTTTTCTGCAAGCGTCGAAGAGGGATACGCTGTCATCAAGAAGCTGCCCTTTTTGGACGAGCCCCCGCTAGGATTAAAGTTGAAAGTGGGGCGGTTCCGGCCGCTTTTCGGGAAATTCAACGTCATTCATACTCACGATCTACCCACGACCTTCAGATCTTTGCCGACGGCCGAATTTATGGGCGAAGAAGGGCTCATTCAAAATGGCGTCTCCGGAAATTTCTTCATCCCAAAGCCGTGGGACCCCGATTCAAGTCTCGACGCGACGATAGAGATCTTAAACGGAGGCGATATCGCCATATCGTCGGATGCGAGAGCCAGAATGTCCTACCTGGCGCACCTGCGGTGGTTTCGCACGTTTCAGGACGCCCACAGTTTGGAATTGGGATGGTCCAGTTACTTTCACCCTGCGGGAAATAAGGTGCGCTCAGCCGATTTTCACGGGATCGATCTAATGTATCGTTGGAAACCGCTCCGGCAAGGAGAGTGGAAGTCCTTCCTGTTGGGGGGTGAGTTCATGTTTGCGCCGCGCGCGCATCCGAACGCCTCGGAACCGGCGGACGTGGATCGAGCAATTACGCTGAGGGATTTACAACCCGGCCGCGGCAAACCATACGGATTATCTCTCTTGACGCAGTGGCAGTTCAATCAGAGAACCTACGCGGGCCTGCGCTGGGATTACACGACGACTCTCTTTAACCCGGGTTTGAAGCGGCGCAGCCTTACCCCGTATGTCTCCTATTATTTTACCGAGTTTCTTCGTGCCCGGCTGAATTACGAGCACCGCTGGAGCGATTTGTTCACCGAGAACAATCGCAAGTCCATGTTCTTTGAGTTGAACTGGGTCTTTGGCTCTCATCCACCCGAACCTTTTTGGGTTAACAAGTGATCGGCACAATTGGCCATCCCCACATCTCTCGGAGGCAAGAATGAAGTTTATCAGAATGTTGTTCATCACGCTTTGTGGCTTCGCGCTGACGGTCGGGCAAACGGCCGCTCAGGGAAAACAACTGAATGTTGTCTGTACGACTCCCACTCTGAAGTCACTGACCGAGGAGATCGGCGGGAGCCGTGTCGACGTGATCGCCCTGGCGAAAGGCGACCAGGATCCCCACTTCGTAACACCTACGCCGGTGCTCATGCAGAAGACGCGAGCTGCCGTCCTGTTTATCGAGAATGGTTTCTCGCTGGAGCTATGGGCCGACCAGGTGGCCAACGGCTCAGGAAATCCCAGAATCTTTCGCGGCACTCGGGGCCGCGTTACGGCCAATAGCGGAATCTCCGCCCTAGAGGTACCCGCAGTCGTCTCGCGGGAACTCGGAGACATCCATCCCCATGGAAATCCTCATGTCTGGTTGGATCCTCTTCTGGCCAAGGTTCAGGCGGGAAACATCGCCGAAGCCCTCAAGTCGGCAGATCCTGCCGGCATCTCGCACTATGAATCCCGCAAGGCTGATTTCTTTAAGCGCGTGGATAACAGGCTTTTTGGCGGCGAATTGCTGAAACTGGTGGGAATTCAAAAGCTGACGCGTCTCACGTGGAGCGGCCAGTTGCATAGGTTTCTCAAGGACAACAAAATCGGCGGCGAATCGCTGGCCAGTAAGACCAGCGGCTGGCTGAAAGCTGCTGAACCTCTCGGAGGCGTTAAGGCCTTTGAATTCCACAAGGTCTGGGTCTACTTTGCCCGCGCGTTTGGGATGCAACTGGCAGGCACAATCGAAGAAAGGCCCGGAATTCCGCCGGGACCTCAGCATGTGATACAAGTGACCGAGAGGATTAAGACGGAAAAAATTGCTCTGATCCTCGTGGATAATTTTTACGATCCTTCACTGCCCAACCGCATTGCGGAGCAGACGGGGGCCAGGGTTGTTCTGCTCCCAAATCAGGTTGAGGGCGAACCCGGGATTAAGAACTATTTCGACTTGATCGATCACATCATTTCAAAAACGACGGCGGCGTTAAAAAAATAACGGATTAAAAAATCGGTCCGCCGGTTGGCTGGGGGGTCCGGCTAACTTCTTAAAAGGACGGAGAACATATGGCTTCCCTCCTGGAACTCAGATGGATGCTGGTTCCTTTCCTCGCCTGCTTGATCTTGTCCGTGAACCACGTCTATTTGGGGATCCATGTCATTGAGCGAAAGGTCATATTCGTAGACCTGGCCTTGGCTCAGATCGCCGCGCTCGGGGCCACTTACGCCCTGGTGCTCGGGTACGATCCCAATAGGGATCTTTTGCAGGTCTCCCTTTTTTCGCTCGCGTTCACCTTCGTGGGAGCGGGGGCGTTTGCTATCGCCCGCATGCGAAAGGAAAAAGTGCCCCAAGAGGCCTTCATAGGGATCATCTATGCGGTGGCTTCGGCGGCGGCCATTTTGATCCTTTCGAAATCACCCACCGGCGGTGAGGAATTAAAGCACATGCTGGTGGGAGATCTCCTGCTGGTCTCTCTCCCCGCAGTGGTCGAAATGGCGCTTCTCTACGGCGCCATTGGCGTGATTCACGTGATTTTCCGCAACCAATTTCTAATGATCTCGATTGACCCCGAAGGGGCGGAAGCCTACGGCCTTAACATACGATTGTGGGACGTTCTTTTTTATATGTCCTTCGGCGTCGTGATTGTGAAATCGGTAGCGATTGTGGGGGTGCTCTTGGTGTTTTCGTACCTGGTGGTGCCCGCTGTGATAGCGCAGATGTTTTGTGGAACCGTTATGAAACGGCTTCTGGGCGGCTGGCTCGTCGCAATTCTGGCGAGCTTTCTTGGGATTGTCTGGTCTTTCTATGCCGACTACCCTACCGGCCCTGCTGTTGTGGTCATGCTGGGAATATTTCTGGTTCTTTCCGGCATCATCTATTACGTTCAGCACGCGCCCGCCAAGGGCCGTGCGCTCGCCAACACCGCGGCGCTCGCTATTTTTACCATAGCCTTTTTTTGGGGGCTCTCGACTTTCAAAAAAACCACTCCAGCCAGCGTCTCTGTCAGTTTGCCTTCGGTTGACCTGTTTCTGAACGAGCTAAACACAAACGAGGAAGTTCACCAGCTGGATGCGATCGCCCACCTGAGCGAGCTGGAAGATCCGCGGATCGTGCCCGCGTTGATCGATCTATTATCGCGCAATCCTTCGGAGCAGGTACTGGAGGCGGCTATTGCGGCGCTGAAAAAGCAGCAAGACCGTCGTGCGATCCCTGCACTCCAGCGCGTTGCCAGAGAAAACTACGATGCCTTTCTTAAGCTTTCAATCGCTCAGGCTCAGCTCGCGCTTGGGGATCGCGAAGGAGTTGCAACCCTGATCGGAATACTTAAGAGCGAAGGGGCAAGCCTTGCTCGCCAAGAGGCCAGCCAGCTACTGGAGCAGATTTCGGGAGAGCAATTCGGCTATCGGGGCGATCAAGATGCCGCGCAAAACACAGTGCCTTTAAAAAAAATCGACGAATGGTGGAAAGGGAACGGAAGCAAAATCCAGTGGGATGGCACGGCGGCTAAGTCTCGGGGTTAGAGCAACCACCCTTCAAGACATAATTGCGGAGGCCGGCGAAATCATTAACACTCCGCCTGCGCCGGATCTTTTGCGCGAAATCCAGCCTTAGCCCTGTCTCCTCACCTTTCGTTGCGGGTTCGGCTGTGAAAAGTCGGACCTTACTCTACTGCAGAAGCAGCCTTTACGGCTGGCCAAGGTCTAAGGGTCGCGCTCCCTTCCCCCATGGTCGCGCGTGCGACGATCATACTCTCCCAAAACCGTAGGAGCTGGAGGAATGCGTCGCGCTCTGTCCCTTTCAGCTCGGCTGGACGCCGCCACACCCCGTCCAGCAACTGAAAGCGATCCTGCCGGAAATCGTAGATCGTACGCCCCGCAGGCGTGACGAAGGCAATCTGCCTGGGCTTGGAGATCTCACCAAGATACTGGAATACCGGTGCCCTACCCGGTTGCACTATAGGCAAAGTGGCCAGCGACTCTGTCATGAGCGCCCGGCGAAGCGCGTCGCGTAAATCCATCTGCCCCCAGGGCTCTCGGATAATCAATGGGAGGTTTGCCACGATCAGCGGCACGCGCGTCTGCACCTCGTTGAGTACATAGCCATGGCCCAGGAAACCTTCATCGAACAGGCTCTCGCCATGATCGGCTGTGACGATGACACCCGGCGTTCGGCCCGTGGACTGCATCACGTCCGCCACCAGCGCGCCGACGGCGCGGTCCACGTTAGCCACGGTGTTGAGGTACATCTGCCAGATCTCGTCCCGGCGCGACGGCAGCAAGCCGGCCTGGGGTACGACGGTCGTCCCGATGAGAGGCTGGATGCCGGCGTGGTGATACGGAAAGTGTGGATCGTGGAAGTTCACGTAGAGGAAGAGCGGCCGGCCAGGTCGCCGTCGCGCCAGGAATGCGCGGATGCGTTCTTGGACAACCGTGAAGGGCACGGCGAGGCTCGCGGGTGTCGCGAACGTCGTGTAGCGTTTGGCCCGATCCTGCCGCGCATCGTAGAAGAAGGAAGCGCGCTCAAAGCCAATGGGCAGCTTATCATTGCCGAACGACTCGTCCTGGCCTGAGAAATACGCGGTCTCATAGCTGTTCGCGTTGAAATCGTCGAGTAGACTGGTCTTGCCACGCAGGTTGGCTAGGCTGCCCGAGAAGACGTGAAAACGCGACTGGATGGTGAAGCCGTTGTGGGAGTATGCCGCACGCGCCGACGCGCCGCGGCGCCCCAAGTCGTCGAGCACTGGCGTGACCGGCTGTCCATTGAGGCGCATCCCAACGACATCAGCCCGGATGGTCTCAAGCAGAAAGAATATAACATCGGGCCGGTGACGCCACTGGGGAGCCTCAGACCGATCCTCCATATATTTTGAGAAGTCCGCGGGCAGGTCGCCCCCGACACCGTTCTCGTCTACACCGTTCCCGGGCCAGTCTACGGCGTACGGATCGATGCGCGCGTCGAAGAGCGCCCGGTCGCGCGGTGCACTGAGCAACCTGGCGCCGTTCCGACCGACGTCTGTGACGAAGGCGACTACAGCGCCGAGGATCTGGCCACTCGGCTTACGTCCCAGGCCGCTATCGAACGAGTCATGCGCGAGGCGGAGTGCCGTGCTGGCAATCAGGCCAACCAGGAACAGCAAGACTGGCCATCCGAGGCTCCTGTGCCATCCTGGCCAGTCTTCGATGCGACTCCATCGGCCGCCCGGCGCCCATTTCGCGATGATCCAGATCAGGGCCACCACAAGCAGCAGCCCGCAGCCGACGAACGTGCTCAGCCATGGCAAGTGCGCATTAGTCACAGCCCAGAAATCCGCGAGACTGCGTCCGACCATATCAAACATAAGGTGCAGATCGAACGCAGCGCCCAAGTAGGTGAAGATGTGATAGGAGACGACATCCGCGACCAGGAGCGGTCCGGTGGACAGTGCCAGCGTCAGCAGCGCGCACGCTGTGCTGTTCAAACCGAGCCAGGTAGCGAGCAGGAGACCCAGCACGGTCAGTAGGCCCGTCACCGCGGTGTCAGCCAAGACCGATCCAACGAGAAAGACCACGACCTGCTCCGGGCTCTGCAGATGATTGATCGAGAGAAAGCCTCCCGTGAACAGATTGTGCTTACGCTGGAGGAGCACGGCGTCGAGAAGAGTGAGGCCGAGAGCCGCCAGCAGCGTCAGACTGAGCCACATGCACCACCAGCGCCGCAGTGTTGGGCCCGCGATCAATGGCATTGAGCGACCCTCCCCAGGCCCTGTGACGTTCACCAGAAGCAACCGCCCAGTTCGTTCGTCGTGCGGTTCGTCGTGTTAACACCCGGCGACTGATTGAGAAAAGTGCGCACGGCCGCGGTCAGCAGGCGCGCCGGAGCACCGCCATCCACTGCTTCAAGGCGGGAGATTGTCGTGTGGACAAAGAACAGCGTCATCGGTTTCCGACCGCTCACGAGGAGATCGCCACTGCGTTGGAGCTGGAACAGGTACGGGTTGCCGATGAATCGGTTACCATAGTGTAACGCATAGAGGGCCAGGTCCGTTTCGGCTTCTCCGGGCCCGCGCAGCACATGTACAGGCATCTCTGGCAGCTCAGCCACCCGGATGATTTCCTTTGACGAGAAGCTCGTTCCACGGGCAGCCCCTATCTCCGGATGGTGGTAGAGGCGCTTTGCATCGTACGACCGGACAACAAGGAGCGTGATCGGTCTGCGCCCACGTGCCGCGTAGGTCCGCTCGGTCCAGTCGTCGCTGTCGAAGAGTGCTTTACCCCACTCCGGCCGACGGTTCGTCGGCATCGCTGTCATGTCAGCCAGGTCGGTTGCTACCGCCTCAGCCTGCCGGCCATCGTCACAGGTCATTCCGATATACGTGTGCAGAACGGTCGGTACCAACGCCAGGAGCGCCAGTACAACAACGGGCAGCGCATACTGCGCAGAGATCATACAAGCCGTCACCTACGCCGGCCCCCATACTGGCCGAGCCAGAAAATAGCCGGGAGCGCCAGCCCGAAGGTCAAGATGCCCGAGAGGGGATGGAGCGGTGTCTCCACCACCTCTGCCCCCTGCCACTGGACCAGCAACACCAGCAGGACGACCCGGGCAATATTTGCGGCTATGGCAATTGGCGCCGCCGCAATGATAACCAAACTCCCCCAGCGCCAGTTCAGGCCAATGTATGCGATCAGGCAGGCAGTAGCCACAGATGCGTAAAGCGTGGAGAACCCACTGCATGCGTCCACCACCGCCACTTGTGCCTTGACAGTGTGTAGTGTCGTCTGTTCGAGGTAAATCGGGATGCCAAAAAAGGGTACAATACCCGCCGCCGCCCTCGCCGAGATATGGCGCAGCGCGAGATGAAGCGGCTCCGTCATCACCAGCGGGATTGGCAGCATCAACGCGAGGAACAGGAGAGGAAGCATGATAGGCTGCGTGCGGGCTGGCCCTAAAAACAGGAGAGACAGGCCCGGCATGGCGAGCACGATCGAAGCCGCCGACAGTAACTGTGTGTTGAGCCCGGTGTCGAGCGTGTGCAGGATCAGCGCTGGTATCAGGAACACAAAGCCCCATGGGCTCGAGCTCGCTGGCAGGGACCGGAGCCTCTTGAGCTCCTGCCACACGAGGTACGTGACGATGAGCGGGATGAACATGCCGTGGACGTTGTGCCAGACACTCATTGTCCAGCGTCCCCAGAGCCACTGGACGGTGGGCGCATAGATGGCGACAAACAGCAGCCCCACGATTGCGAGGAGCCACTGGCGTCCCCTGTCACGAGCGGCGCCGGTCACCTCCGAGTCGGTGGCCATGCCTCTGTCAGCCATGTGTCCGTTGCGATTCCGGGCGTCAACTGCACGCCCCGTCAGGATCAAACAGAGGTCCCTCAACGCCATTGATCTCGTCCGGTGATGACCGGCGCCCGCGCTATGGACCAGAGCTTGTCCACCGTGCCGCCTCAGGTCGAGGTGACATTATGCGAGCACACACGTCAACCACTGCTTGGCCTACGGAGCACAAGCGGTCAGCCTTCTTCACGAGCATTTGTCTCTCTATTGCCCAATACGCTAAGCACGAACAAAAAATTCGAATGACTTTCAACGAATGTAAAAATATAGCACTTTGTCGCCATACGTCCAGTCATACAGGAGCAAGTTAAACCTTTCACCCACACACCAACGTTTTTAAGTAGTTTCTTGCTATTTTCATGGGGACTTTTTCTCTCACCGACGCTCTGCTATAGTTCCGCCATGTCTTCGCTGCTTATCAAAAATCTCGGCGCCCTGGTCACCGGTGATTTAAAGAGTCCACAGCGGGATGCGGATTCCGTCTACGCCGAGGACGGGATCATCCGGGAAATTGGCAATGGGCTTGGCCAGCGGGCTGATATCGTAATCGACGCGCATGGAATCACCGCCATACCGGGACTGGTCGATTCGCATTCCCACCCTTCGATCGGCGAGTATACTCCGGCGCAAAACTCCCTGGGTTGGATCACAAACTACATGCATGGCGGCGTGACCTCTCTCATCTCGGCGGGAGAGCTGCACATTCCGGGACTTCCCTTACCGCCCGATCCGAGAACCGCGCTCTCTCTGGCTCTGGTAACCAAGAAATGTTACGACAGCCTCCGTCCTTCCGGGGTGAAAGTCTTCGCCGGAACGCTGCTCCTGGTTCCGGGATTGACTGAAAAAGACTTCGATGAGATTGCCGCCGCCGGGATTCGGCTGGTGAAGTTCATTTTTTATGACTATAGCCATCTTCCGGACGGCGAGGCGGCTCTCTACGTGAAATGGGCGAGGGCGCGCGGGATCAAGGTAAAGATCCACTCCGGCGGCGTCTCCAGGTCGGGGGTGAGCCAGGTAGCGGGTTTTGAGATTGTCAGCGCGATCAATCCCGACATCGTCGGCCACATCACGGGCGGACCGATACCTATGGCGGAAGAAGATATGCTGCGCATCGTCGCGGAGAGAGACTACAACGTAGAGATTTGCAGCTCCGGAAATTACCGGATGGCGTTGAGCCTCATGCGCGCGGTGAAGACCCACGATGCATTTCATCGGGTGCTGATCGGCACGGATACGCCGGGAGGGACGGGAATTATTCCGCGCGGCATATTGCGGGAGATCGCCTTCTTGTCTTCGGTCGCTGAGATCGCTCCTGAAACGGCGATCTGTATGGCAACCGGCAACGTCGGCCGCGTGCATGGCCTCTCCATCGGGTTTGTCCAGGAGGGGAAACCCGCGGACATCGTTCTTCTTCACAAAATTCAAGGTTCTGTCGCGAATGACGCGCTCGACTCTTTCGCCAAGGGAGATCTTCCGGGCATTTCGATGGTCATCATCGATGGAGAAATCCGCGTGGCCGGCCGGAGCCAGCAGACCCCGCCGCCAGAGCGCCTCGCCGCGATTACTTAAAGGGAGGAAAACTCAATGGCTTCTCTGGACTTCGGCGTAGGGCTTTTCCCCACCGAGCCGCTGCAGAAAATGATCGACTTGGCCAAGCTCTCGGAAGATCTGGGTTTCAGCCATGTCTGGATCGGCGACTCTCACCTCATCTGGCGCGAGGCCTATGTCAACATGGCCGCCGTCGCCTTGAGCACTTCGAAGGTCAAGATCGGCACCGGCGTCACGAATCCGTTGACGCGGCATCCATCCGTGGTGGCGAGTGCCTATGCGACTCTGGAGGAGTTCTTGCCGGGTCGCTTCATCGTCGGCATCGGTCTCGGAGACAGCTCGGTCGAAACCATGGGAATGAAACCAGCGCGGTTATCCTATTTCGATAAGACCATTGGACAGATGCGAGATCTTTTTGCCGGGAAAGAGGTTCAGCTGGAAACCGGTAAAATTCACCTGCTGCATCCCTGCAAAGGAAAAGTCCCGATCTACATCGCGGCCAGCGGGCCTAAAATGCTCGAGCTCTGCGGTCGCATCGCGGACGGCATTATCGTTCTCGTTGGCGTCGCCGGCGAATACATCGCGCATGCGAAAGAAAAGATTGCGGCGGGCGCCACTGCGGCCGGGCGAACCCTCCAAGATATCAACCTCGTTCTATGGGTTCCCTGCGCCGTCTCCGATGATGCTCCGGCCAAGGACGCGGTCAAAGCCCATGTCGCTCGCGTCGTCGCCCACCCTCTTCCGTACGTGCTCGATCCGAATGAACAGAAGGTTCTCGAACAGATCCGCAAAACTTACGACTACTACCACCACATGGAACAGGAAGCGAACCACGCCGAGGTCATTCCGAACTGGCTGGTGGACAAATTCGCTATCGCCGGCACGGTTTCCGAGTGCCGGGCACAAGTGAAACGACTCAAGAAGAGCGGCATCCAACAG